>JAYTCP010000514.1:0-8120 GCA_043736435.1 Planctomycetia bacterium
TGCCTAAGTCTAGTGTTCGCAATGTGTTGCGCCCCTGGCTGCCGGCGGCTACGTGCGAGCGTCTCGGCCCGGGCACCCTGCGCGGCCCGTAGCCCCCTCCCCCACGCCCCCACCCTCCTCAGGCGGGGCTTCACCCCTTCCAACGAACCGGGCCCGCCCGCCGAGGTGGCGGACGGGCCCGGAGGGGTGGGGACCCCGCGGCGGCGCGGGCTACCTGCCGCTGTCGGCGACCTGCGTCGGGCCGCAGGCCTCCGGGCACGGCGCGTTGTCGTGGTAGAGGTCGCGGCAGGCCTGCTTCGGCTGGAAGACCTGCGCCGCGACCACCGCGTCGCCCTCGCTGCAGGACTCGGCCGCGATCGTGATCACGTAGCGGCCGGGCTGGGGGGCATTGAAGCGGAGGCGGCGGGCGTTGCTGCGGCCGTCGAAGACCATGGGCGGGCACGCGCCGTCGAGGACCTCGGGGCCGAGCGCGCTCTTCCCGTCGGGCCCCTTCACCTTGTAGACCATCGGCACCACGTTGCAGCCGTGGGTGGGCTGCATCGTGACGAGGACGTTGCTGCCGCGGGGGACGTGGACCGTGATCTCCTTGCGCGTCTCGGGCGTCAGCCAGAGCTTCTCCTCCTCGGGGGGGAGCGCGCGCAGGTCGTACTTGAACGCGTACATGGTCTCGGCGCCCGCGGTCTTGCAGACGTTCCCGCGGTAGAGCCCCGTCTTGCGGAGGATGTAGCCCGTGCCCTTCCGGGCGTTGGGCAGGGGGACGGGCTGGCCGTCGGGGTCGGTGATCGCGAGGTCCGCGGCGCAGCCCTTGCCCGCGTCGAAGGACCAGTCGAAGGCGGTGTAGGCCACGCCCTCGAAGTAGAAGCACTGGCAGCCCTGGTCGCAGGCGAGACGCCCGTGAAGGGTGTCGCCCGCGAGGACGCGGGTCACCGTCGGCATCTCGGGCGCGGCACACGCCTCCGGCGCCGGCGCCGGTGCCTCGCAGCCTCGGGACGTCGACCGGCAGCCGCCGGCCGTCATCGCCACCACCGCAACCCCGACGATCCACGCTCCGCGCATGGGGAGACCTCCGCCCTGGGCCGGCATGGACCCGTGTCGGGCGTCCGGCGGGACCCTTCCACGCCGCGGCCGCCCGGTCGAGATACCGGCTGGTAAGGTATATCGGTGGGTAACGGCGACCCCTTCAGTGTGTTGTCAGTCGCTGGCTCGGACCCCACGGGTGGTGCCGGCGTCCAGGGCGACCTGAAGACGTTCGCGGCGCACGGCGCGTACGGGATGGCGGTCGTAGCGGCCCTCACCGCGCAGAACCACCTCGGCGTCCTTGCGACGTCGCCCGTCTCCCCCGCCTTCGTCGTCTTGTGCCTGGAAGCCGTCCTCGACCAGGCCCCTCCCGCCGGCACGAAGACGGGGATGCTGCTCACCCCCGAGGTGGCCGAGGCCGTTGGGGCTTGCCTGTCGGCGCGGCCCGAGGGCCGCCGCCACCTGGTCGTCGACCCCGTCCTGCGGGCCACGGCGGGCGGAGCTCTCGCACGCGAGGGCCTCCTCGACGCCCTTCGACGGGCCGTCTTCCCCCTCGCCGAGATCGTGACGCCGAACCTCGACGAAGGGGCCGCCATGCTCGGACGGGCGATCGAGGTGGGTGAGGAACGGGATGCGGCCGCGGCCCTCTGGCGCGCCTTTCGGGGCCCCGCGATGCTCCTGAAGGGGGGGCACGCGCGCGGAGCCCCCGTCGATCACCTCGCGACGGCGCGGGGGGTCGAGTCCTTCACCCTCCCGCGGCTCGACGTGCGGGACGGGCACGGCGCGGGGTGCGCGCTGTCGGCCTCCCTCGCCGTGCGGCTGGGGCGTGGCGAGGGGCTGTCCGCCGCCGTGGCGGGGGCGAAGGCGTACGTGCACCGGGCCTTGGCGGCCGCCCGCCCGCTCGGCGCGGGTCGTGGACCGGTAAAGCACGACGTGCCCGCCGAGACGGGCACCGTGGACCGGACCCCTCCCGGCTAGTACGCTCCCCCCGTTGTCGGCCCCTCCGGGTCCGGCGACACCCTCCCATGAAGATCGCGATCATCGGCGCCGGCATCCTCGGGACCTCCCTGGGCACGCTCCTCAAGCGTGCCGGGCACGAGATCGTCGCCATCTCGAGCCGGACGCTGAAGTCGGCCCGAGCCGGCGCCGCCGCGATCGGCGACGTCCAAGTCGTCGGCGACGTGGGGCTCGCCGCCCTCGGGGCCGACGTCGTGCTGCTCGCCGTGCCGGATCGGGCGATCCCGGTGGTCGCCATCCAGGTCGCCTCCGGGGGAGCGCTGCGCCGCGGAGCCGTCGTGGCGCACTGCTCGGGCGCGCTGCCCGCGGGCGTCCTCGCAGGCGTGCGGGCGGGCGGCGGCTGGCCGGGGTCGATCCACCCCCTCCAGACGTTCGCCGACGTCGAGACCGCGATCGCGTCCCTGCCCGGCTCGTTCTACTTCCTCGAGGGCGACACCGAGGCGGTCGACGTCCTGCGCAGCGTCGTCCTCTCGGTCGACGGTCGCCCCGTACCCCTCGACTCGGCGCAGAAGTCGCTCTATCACGCGGCCGCCTGCGCGGCGTCCAACTTCCTCGTCACCCTCGTGGACTACGCCGCGGGCCTCATGATGAAGGCGGGCGTGCCCCCCGACGTCGCCATGCCCGCGCTGCTCCCCCTCGTGCACGGCACGGTCCGCAACCTCGAGACCATCGGCCTCCCCGACGCCTTGACCGGCCCCATCGCTCGCGGCGACCTCGGCACGGTGAAGGGCCACCTGGCCGCCCTCCGGCGTGCCCCGGGCGATCTGGTCCGCCTCTACGTCGCGCTCGCCCGCAAGACGGTAGAAGTTGCCATGCGCAAGGGAAAGATCGAGCGCGCCACGGCGGACCGATTCCTGGCCCTCTTCCGCGAGGAAGAGGAGGGGCTCGGGGGCACGCTCACGCCGATTCCGTAGGCCCGCCCTCCGGGGGGGCTGGCGACGGCACAGGACGCGCAGGATCCAGCCGACTCCCGGGGGGAATCGGCCTCCAACGATGGGGGGCGGATTGTCGACGTAGGGTGGGGGCGCCGGGGCCCGATCCCCACGTCCCGAACCGGTCCGGCTCCGAAGTGGAGACGCGACCCCCTGGGATCCCTACCCTTCGTGTCGATGACCACGGCCCACACCAGCAGTCCCGACCGCTGGGCGCGATTCCTCGAGGAGTCGACCCCGGGCCTGTCGTGGCTCGCGGCGACCCTGCTCGAGTGGGGTGAGCTGCCGCCCGGCGCCCGCCGCTCCTGGCGCGTGACGGTCTCGTCGACGCGCGAGGGCGATCCCACGGCGCTCGCCGCGCTGCACGACGAGACGGGGCTGCTCGTGGTCGCCGCGGCGCCCGGCCAGCCGCCGCCGTTCCTCGGCGAGCCCGAGCGCGTGAAGCGCCTCCTGGGCGAGCCCCCGACCCTCGAAGAGGTGTTCTCGGGCCAGCCCATGCTCGCGGTGCGGCGCCTGCCCGGCTTCCGCCGCCGCGTCTTCCTCTACGACTACGACCCGCCCATCCCGCACCCGGCGCTGCGTCGGGCCCGCGCCGACGAGTGGGAGCGCCTCGACCAGCTCCGCCGCGAGAGCGCCGGCGACGCCGACGACGCGCCGGATCTCGCAGGACCCGCCCAGTCGGGCCACCTGTGGGTCATCGAGGACGAACGCGGCCCGGTGGGCATGTTCCGCATCGAGGGCGTCTCGCGGCGACGCGTCCAGATGACCGACGTCGGCGTCCACCCGCGCGCCCGGGGCCGCGGCATCGGCACCGCGCTCCTGCGATCGGCCGCGTTCGTGGCCCGTACCGAGTACGCCCTCGGGGGCGTGGTCACGCTGCCCGACGACGAGGCCGCCGTCCGCGCCGCCGAGCGCGCGGGGTTCGCGCCCGGCGGGATCCTGGACGACGTCCGCCTGGCGTAGACGGCGCGCGCGGGCCGGGGCCGGGCGCCGGGTTCGTCCCGCGAGGGGTCCGGGGCACAATGGCGCCCATGATGTCCGAGCACGACGAGTACGAGAACGCGCTCGCCACCCGATATGCGGGCGCGGACATGCGCCGCCTGTTCTCCCCACGGCACCGCATCCTGACGTGGCGCCGCCTCTGGATCTGGCTCGCACAGGCCGAGCACGCGCTCGGGCTCGCGGTCACGCCCGCCCAGATCGCCGAGCTCGAGGCGGGCCTCGAGACGATCGACTTCGACGCGGCCGCCCGCTACGAGAAGCGCTTCCGTCACGACGTCATGGCCCACATCCATGCGTACGGCGACGTGGCCCCCTCCGCGCGGGGGATCCTCCACCTCGGCGCCACGTCCTGCTACGTGACCGACAACGCGGACGCGCTCCTCGTCCGCGAGGCGCTCCGCCTCGTCGAGCTCGGGCTCGCCGAGGCGATCGCGGCGATCGCGACGTTCGCCGCGAAGCACCGCGCGACCCCGTGCCTCGCGTACACGCACTTCCAGCCGGCCCAGCCGACCACCGTCGGGAAGCGCGCGAGCCTGTGGCTCCTCGACCTGCTCGACGACCTGAAGGAGGTGCGCCGCGCGATCGAGGACGTGCCGTTCCTCGGCAGCAAGGGCACCACCGGCACGCAGGCGTCGTTCCTCTCGCTGTTCGACGGGGACGCCGACAAGGTCGAGGCGCTGGACCTCGACGTCGCCCGTCGCGCGGGCTTCGCGGCCCCCGTGCCCGTCTCGGGCCAGACCTACTCGCGCCGCGCCGACTACAAGGTGATGTCCGTGCTCGGCGGGATAGGGATCAGCGTCACGCGCTTCGCGAACGACGTGCGCCTGCTCTCGGGCAGCAACGAGCTCGCGGAGCCGTTCGAGGAGGAGCAGATCGGGTCGAGCGCCATGGCCTACAAGCGCAACCCGATGCGCTCCGAGCGCATGACCTCGATCGCGCGCTTCCTCCTGGGCCTCGTCCCGACGGCCGGCGCGACGGCGGCGGCCCAGTGGCTCGAGCGCACGCTCGACGACTCCGCCGCTCGCCGGCTGTTCCTCCCGGAGGCGTTCCTGTCGACGGACGCGATCCTCCGCCTCCTCGGCAACGTCTCGCGCGGGCTCGTCGTGAACGAGGCGGTCGTGCGCGCGCGGCTCGTGGCCGAGCTCCCCTTCATGGCGACGGAGGAGGTCCTCATGCGCGGGGTGCGCGCCGGGGGCGATCGCCAGGTGCTCCACGAGCGCATCCGCCGCCACAGCCTCGACGCCCGCAAGGCGGTCCTCGAGGGGAAGCCCAACGACCTCCTCGCCCGTCTGAAGGGGGACGAGGCGTTCGCCCCTGTGCGCGGCGAGATCGACGCGATGGTCGACCCCGCGCGCTTCGTCGGGATGGCGCCCCGGCAGGTCGACCGATTCCTGGCCGAGCACGTGGAGCCGGCCGTTGCCCCCTATCGGGGGAGGCTCGGCGGCGACGTGCGGATCGACGTCTAGGAGGCGCGACACGACTTGGGACTTTCGTCCCCCCGCGCCCCCCTGAGCCCTGGGCGAGTCCTCCGGCGCTTGGATTCGCCCCAAGGTCGGCTCCCGGGAAGGCCGATGGGTAGCCGTACACGTCGCCCGGACGGAATGAATCCATGTCCGGGGCCGCGGTCTCCCCTAGGGTGGCCGCCGTGAGTCGGTCCCCCCGACCAGGGTCCGATTTCGGCGTGTGGGCGGTCGATGACCGAGAGAGGTTGTTCATGCCCCTGCCCACCTGCCCCGCCCTCCCCCGCCGACGCCGCGGTTTCGGCGCCGGCCTCGCGCTGGGCCTCGCGGTCGCCCTCCTGGGGACCCCCGGTTGCGGAGGCGGCGGCACCGGGGGCGATCGCTCGGCCCCGTCGGCGGTCCAGATCGGCACCGGCTCCCTGCCCAACGCCGGGCTCGGCGTCGCGTACGAGCAGTCGCTCGCGGCCGCGGGAGGCGCGTCGCCCTACACGTGGACGCTCCTGCCGAGCTCGCAGATGCCCCCGGGGCTGACGCTGACCTCGGCGGGCCTGATCTCCGGCACGCCGAACGTGGGGGGCACCTACGGGATCGACGTCGCGGTCGCCGACGCCAGCGGCTCGTCGGACTCCGCCTCGTACACGCTGCTCGTCTCCGACTTCGACGCCTCGGTCGCCCTGCTCCACTGGGGCGAGGCCTGGACCGGCGAGAGCTACCCCGTCTCGGGCGTCGGCGCGCCGACGATCACGTTCACGTTCGTAGCGAACGCGAGCGGCGGCACGCTGACGAGCACGGGCGCCGCCACGGCGGGCTACGTGCCCGGCAACGGGACCGGCACCGACCGGATCCTCGCGACCGGGAGCAACGGCCGCACGAAGACGCTCGACGTCCCCGTGTTCACCAATCCCGTCCGCAACATGACGGCGCGGTTCGCCACCACGGACGTCTGGTACCTCGAGTTCGCCGGCAAGCACGACACGGGCCACGGCTACGCCACCGACTTCGACAAGGCCCTGGTGACGGTCGGCATGCGCAGCCCCTCGAGCACGGGCGCGACGGGCACGACGGCGGACGAGATCGCGAAAACCTACGTCCGGCAGCAGACCTTGCGCTACCTGAACGTGATGTACGGCAACTCGTCGGACGGCTCCGCCCGGAGCGGCGGGTTCGCGATCTCGTTCCCGTACGTCGAGCCGACCCTCCCGCACATCTCGCCGGCGGACGGCCGCACCCTGCGGGGCGCCGCGAACCAGTTCAACGTGATGGCCATGATCGCGGGCAGCGGCGCCCAGGTGATCGGGACGGCCTACCTCGACACCGCGACGAACCCGACGCAGGAGAACAACACGACGGCCGCGGGCACCGGCGACCTCGGCGTGTTCGTGGACGAGATCGCGGACTTCTTCATCGGCCCCTACGGCACCCAGCTGCGCGACGCCCCGATCACGTCGGCCGACGTCGCCACGCTGAAGGCCCTCCTGTACGGCACGACGCCCCCGGGAGGCGCCCGCACCACCCTGCTGCGCAACATCGGCGAGGGCTTCGGCCGGACGGTCGCGGCCGTGGCGGCGCACGAGATCGGGCACTCGCTGAGCCTCGACCACACGAGCCCCGCCGTCGAACACTCGATCATGAACCCGTCGTCGCTCATCTCGCCGACCGAGACGTACTCCTTCGTCCAGGCCGACAGCGACCGCCTCGCGACGGCCCTCCCGGGTCCCGGCCGCGGCGGCGTCCCCGCCATGGTGGCCGCCCAGACCCTGACCGCGTGGGACGACGAGGGCGTCGAGGGCGGGACGGTCGTCGTCTGCCGTCAGTGTCAGCTGCGCATCCGCAGGGCGCAGGAGGCCGCGGCCACGAAGTAGCGAGACGACGGTCGACGCTCTCTCGAGGGGCGCCTCCTCACCCGGGGCGCCCCTCTCGCTTGCAGCCACCCCGAAGCCGCGCCACACCGTGCGGCTCCCCGTGCGCGCGCGCACGCGCGGGGGCGCCGCGGCTCCCCCCCTAGGCCGCCTTCCGTTGCCGGCCGCGGTCGGGGTTACGAAAAAACCCCGGGACCTTGCGGTCCCGGGGGCGCGGGGAACTCCGTTGGGAGGGAGGGGTAGGCAGGATGAGCTCGACCCGCGAGAGAACGATCACCGACGTGCGTCGGTTTCGGTGGAGGCCTCCTAGCGGAAGCGACGACCGAAGCCGATCCCGAAACTGACCCGCGGACGCGAGTAGTAGGCGGGGGCGTAGTAGGTCCGAACAGTGGGCACCCACACCTGATACGCCTGTTGGACGTACTGCGTCGTGTAGACCGGACGCCCGTAGGCGTCGTAGCCGGCAAACGCGGTGACGGGCACCCACTGGTACTCCGTGCGGTAGTAGCCCGAGGGGGCGTACCCACCGCCGTAGTAGCCACCACCACCGACGCCGATCCCCACGCCCACATACCCGCCCGGCACGGCGGAGACATGAACAGGGGTCATCGGGGCGGCGTCTGCCGTCGGAGAGAGAGAGAGAGCCGAGGCAGCCGCAACCGCGAGACCTGCGAGGAGCTTGATCATGGTAGTGACCTCCAATTTCGGACGGGGGACCTAGTACACGCACCGTGCCAAACGGGGGCCCCCGGCGCGCCTTCGACGTAACCCCTGATTTGGAAGCCACTTCCCGCGATCCCCCCCCGCCGCCCCCCCCATCCTGCGCTCGCCTG
>JAYTCP010000515.1:0-11631 GCA_043736435.1 Planctomycetia bacterium
CTGCGCTTCCTCGAGACCGAGTACGGGGGCAAGGCACGCGCCGACGTCGGCGTGTGGTCGATCCCGGGCGGCGCCGAGGACTACGCGTACCGCGTCCGCCTGCACACCACCACGACGCTCACGCCCGAGCGCATCCACCAGATCGGCCTCGAGGAGCTCGAGAAGAACGAGGCCGAGATGCTCGCGATCGCGGCGGCCGAGGGCCACTCGGGCGACCTGCGCTCGTTCTTCGACGCCATCGGCAAGGACCCGCGCTTCCGCCTCGGCACGCGCGAGGCGGTGCTCGAGCGCTACCGCGCCGTCTGCGCAAGGATGGACACGAAGCTCCCCGAGGCGTTCGGCCTGCTGCCGCCGAAGCATTACGAAGTCACGCCCCTCGAGACCTGGCGCGAGAAGGACGCTCCGGCGGCCTACTACCAGCCGCCCGAGCCGGACGGCCCGCGGCCCGGCATCTTCTACGCGAACACGCACGACCCCGCGTCGTGGCCGACCTACGACATGGAGGCGCTCTGCTATCACGAGGCGGTGCCCGGCCACCACCTCCAGATCTCGATCGCGCAGATGCTCCCGGGGCTGCCCGAGTTCAGGCGCCACGCGGGCTTCACGGCCTACGTCGAGGGCTGGGCCCACTACACCGAGCGCCTCGCCGACGAGCTGGGCATGTACTCGACGCCCTACGACCGCCTCGGCATGATCGCCGGGCAGGCTTGGCGCGCGGCGCGCCTCGTGGTGGACACGGGCATGCACGCGCTGCGCTGGCCCCGCGCGAAGGCGGTCGAGGTGCTGCGTCGCATCCGCAGCGGCCCCGAGACCGACGTCTCGAACGAGATCGACCGGTACGTGATCTGGCCGGGCCAGGCGCTCGCCTACAAGATCGGGCAGCGCTCGTTCACCGAGCTGCGCGAGCGCGCCAGGCGTCGCCTGGGCGACCGCTTCCGCCTGTCGGCGTTCCACGACGAGGTGCTGCGCCACGGCGCGGTCCCGCTCTCGCTCCTCGAAGACCTCGTCCGCGGCTGGGACGGGCGCTGAGGGGAAGGGCTCGGGTGCTTCCGGGGGCGGCGGGGCCGAGGGCTCAGCGCGGGGGCTTGCAGGGCGAGCCGAGCGGGGGCAGCCCGAACCGCGTGCGCGCGTCGTCGCGGTAGGCGGCGATCAGCGCGCACAGCTCGTCGTCGCGCCAATCGACCGAGGTCACCGGCAGGGGGGCGAGCATCCGCGGGTCCTTCGCGAGGTCGAAGACGTGCTCCGCGATGCGCTCGCCGGTCGCGACGTCGTAGACGTAGCTCCAAGCCCGCGTCGCATCGCGCGCTCGGATCTCCCGCACGGCCCGCGGTCCGCCTCCCACGATCTCGTGCCGGTCCGCGGTCGAGAGGACCGGGTGCCCGCCCGTCTTGCCGTTCGCCAACGGGACGAGGGAGCGCCCGTCGAGCGGGGGGGAGGCCGGCAGCCCCAGCAGGTCGAGGATCGTCGGCATGACGTCCACGGGGCCGCAGGTGCCGCGGATCACGGCGCCCACCGGCATCCGTCCCGGCGCGTGGACGAGGAGCGGGACCCGGAGGATCTCGTCGTGGAGCTGCCGCTGGTGGGTGATGTAGCCGTGCTCGCCGTGCGCCTCCCCGTGGTCGGACGTGACGATCGTGATCGTGTCCGCGGGCAGCCTGGCGCGGTCGAGCGCCGTGAACAGGCGCGCGAGGAAGGCGTCCGCGAGCCCGAGGCCCTCCGCGTAGGACGTCCGCAGGCGGCGCTCGACGGCGACGCGGCCCGTGGGGTCGGCGACGTAGCCGCCGGAGATCCACTTGGCGAAGGTGGGGAAGAAGTCGGATGCCGACTTCTGGTTGACGAGGCGGTGATTCGCCGATCGGGCCATGCCGTCGGTGAGCCACTCGATCGCGCACTCGCGGAACGTGTCGGGGTCGAGGGGCGTCGTCGGAGACCGCCCCGGATCGGAGAAGGCCCGCTGGATCGTGGGCGACGCGGGGAGCTTGGGCACGCCAGCCGAGGCCAGCGCCTTCGGGTCCTTCGTGCCGTACGGATCGTGCGGTAGGTAGGTGTGCAGGATGAGGAGGAAGGGCCGGCCCGCTGGCCGCGTGCGCAGCCACGTGTCCACGCAGGCCTCGGGGCCCTCGGTGTCCAGCGCCTCGGCGAAGTGGTCGACGCCCTGGTAGAGGCCCTGGGCCACGGAGAAGTAGCCGCCCGACGTGAACGCTGCCGTGGTGTAGCCGAACGACTTCAGCCGCTCGGCGAGGGTGGTGACGGCGCCGGGCAGGGCGGGCACGCTCGTCTCGGCCATCCCCTCGCAGCCGTGGTGCGGCGGGGTCAGGCCAGTGAGGATCGACGGCATGGATTGGGGCGTCCAGGCCGCCGGGGCGAGCGCGTCGGCGAACGCCGTGGCACCCTTCGCCCAGGCGCGCATGGTGGGCATGGGACCTGGGCCCTCGCCCTCGATCGCGATGCCGTCGGCGCGAAGCGTGTCGATGACGAGGAGCACGACGCCGGGCAGCACCGCCCTGGGCTCGGCGCGCGGCTTCGGGGCCTCGCCTCCGCACGCGGCGACGACGAGCAGGCCGAGGAAGGCGAGCGACCCGCGGAGACGGCGCCTGGGACGGAGACGGGGCATGCCCTCCATTGAACACAGGCGGCGCGGCCGCGGAGGCACGGGGCCGACCGGGAGGAGGCGTGCCTCAGCGGGCGGGGTCGCAGGCCGGGTCCGCCGGAAGCAGGCTGAACCGTTGACGGGCCTCGTCGCGGGTCACGGTCACGAGGCGGCAGAACTCGGGGTCGCGCCACTCCATGGACCCCACGGGGCGGGGGGCGAGCGCACGCGGGTCCTCGACGAGGTCGAAGGCGTGCTCGGCGACGACGTCGCCCGTGGCGAGCTCGTAGACGTAGCTCCAGAGGCATCGATCGTCCCGGACGGTGATCTCCCGCACGACGCGGGAGAGGCCGCCCGCCCACTCGTACCGGTCGGCCGTCGAGACGACGGGGTGGCCGCCCGCACGGCCGTGCGCGAGGGCCACGAGGGACCGCCCGTCGATCTCCTCGAGGGCGGGCGGGAGCCCCGCGAGCTCGAGGAGCGTGGGGGTGAGGTCCACGGGCCCGCAGCCTCCGCGGACGACGGCGCCCGCGGGCATCCGCCCGGGGGCCCGCACCAGGAGCGGCACGCGGACGATCTCGTCGTGGAGGTACCGCTCGTGCGTGAGGTAGCCGTGCTCTCCGTGGGCCTCGCCGTGGTCCGACGTCACGACCACGATCGTGTCGGGGGGGAGCTTCGCGGCCTCTAGAGCGGCGAAGGAGCGGGAAAGGATCGCGTCCGTCGGCGCGAGGCCGCGCCGGTAGGCCTCCCGCAGGCGCCCCTCGATGGCGGCGCGTCCCAAGGCATCGGAGAGGTAGCCGCCGTCGATCCACCGGTGGAGCGCGGGGGGGAAGGACTTCCCCGCCCCTTCGGCGATCAGGCGGTCGTTCGACGGACGGGCCGGCCCGTCGAGCAGCCACTCGAGGGCGCACTCCCGCAGGACGACAGGATCGAGCGGCGTCTCGATCGAACCTTCGGGCCCCGAGAACGTCCGGGCGAGGGTGGGGGACGCCGGTTTGGCGGGAGGCGCGGCCGACGCCATGGCCCTCGCATCCTTCTCGCCGTACGGATCGTGCGGGGCGTACGTATGGAGCAGCAGGAAGAAGGGGACGCCCTCGCGTCGCAGCTTCGACCACGTCGACAGGCACGCCTCGGGGCCGAGGACGTCGAAGCTTGGGAAGAAGATGCCGAAGCCCTGGGCGAGTCCCTGGCTCGCGGACAGGTAGCCGCCGCCCGTGAACGCGGCGGTCCCGTAGCCCGCGGCCCGGAGGCGCTCGGCCAGGGTGGTCACGCCGCCCGGCAGGGCCGGCACGTGGGTCTCCCCCATGCCCTCGCACCCGGTGTGAGGGGGCGTCAGGCCGGTGAGGAGCGAGGGCAGCGCCTGCGGCGTCCACGCGGCGGAGGAGATGGCGTCCGCGAACGTCGTCGCGCCCTTCGCGAAGGAACTCAGGCTCGGAAGCGACGCGGGCTCGGTGGAGAGGAGCGGCACCGTGTCGGCGCGCAGCGTGTCCACGACGATCAGGACGATCCCGGGACTCCGGGCCCGGTCGGCGTTCGGCGGCGTCGACGCGACGCGGCCGCACGCCGCGACGGCGAGCAGCCCGAGGATCGCCGTGCAACGTCGGAGAAGTCGCGAGGTCATGGGCTCTCTAGAACACATGGCGTGCCGCGCAAGGACGCCTCGGGAGCACTCGGGACGCTCGGGCAGTCGTTCGGTCCCACGCTTGGCGCACGGCTCCCCGAATCGGCCGTTCGCGTGCTCGACGTCACCGCCGCGACCCCTCGCGCGTCGGCGGAACGCAGACACGTCACCGTACGACCCCATTCGGAGGTCACGCGGGTGCGCATGCGACGTGCGAACGCCGACGGGAGGAGCATTCGCGGTCACGCGGATGGAAGGGGCGCTTCACGTGCTGTGAAACGACGTTTCCGGGCCCAGGCACCCCGGTCGCTTGCCGAAGCGGACGTGGAGCCGCGGCGCTCGAACCGGCTCTCCTCCTCGCTGGTGCCTCGGTTGCCGGTCCTACCGTCCCGTTCGCCGTATCCTGATCCGCATGCGGCGTCGACTTCCCCCGATCATCACGGTCCTGCTCGCGCTCGTCGGCACGCCCGCCGCGCGCGCGGACGGACCGCCCGTCCTCCCGCCCGGGCCGCCCGTCAGCGGGCCGGGCTCGCCCGCCACCTCGTTCGCGTCCGTCCGACACGAGGTGATCCACGGTCCGCTCGCATCGGAGCGGAAGGTCCACCTGGTGCGCCCCGACGGTCCGAACCTCCCCGCGACGGCGCCCGTCGTGCTCTTCGCGCACGGGTTCGGCGCGCCCGGCCCCGCGGGATACGTGGCGTGGCTCGAGCACGTCGCGAAGCAGGGCGTGCTCGTCGTGTTTCCCGTGTACCCCGCTCTCGACCTGCCCGGCGGGCATACGCGCTACGACGCGCTCTGGGCCGGCTTCGAGGAGGCGCTCCGCGTGTTCGGCAAGGGCGACGGACCGAAGCCCGACCTCTCGCGTCTGGGCTTCGTCGGGCACTCCTTCGGCGGTGGCGCCGCCCCGGCCCTCGCGGCACGGGCCGTCGCGCGCGGATGGGGAGGCAAGGCGCTCTGGATCGAGTGCTTCGCGCCCTGGTACGACCTCGACCGCGCGGCCTGGGCGCAGCTGCCGCCCCACGCGCTCCTCGTGACCGTGGGCTACGCGGAGGACGACGTGTGCGATCAGGGGATCGCGGCCGGCTTCCTCCCCCTCGCCACGACGATCCCGGACGAGCGGAAGGCGTTCTTCTGCTTCCGCAGCGACGCCCACGGCACGCCGGCCCTCAAGGCCGGCCACCTCGCTCCGCTCTCGACGCCGGCCTTGGACGCGTTCGACACGCACGGCGCGTGGCGGATCGACGACGCGTTGCGCGCCTACGCGCTCACGGGCGACGAGAAGATCGGGCGGCTGGCGCTCTCGCGCGCGCCCGAGACCCTGTCGCTCGGCCATTGGAGCGACGGGACGCCCGTGGTCCCGCTCGCGACGGAGCCCGAGGCTCCCCCGCCGGGCCTGCGTCTGCGCGGGCCGTCCTGGCGGATGGGAGGCAAACGCGAGGAGGCGATGCGCACCCTGCTCTCCGCGGAAGCCTACAGCGGCCTGCCCCTGCCGCCGCCGGAGCTCGTTCCCGCGTCGCGCCTCGGACCCGCGGAGCGATTCGTCGCCGCGGTGCCCGCGATCCCCCCTCGCCTCCTCGAGATGGCGAAGGGCGGCGCGGTCCTGGTGGTCGGCACGGTGCCGGCCGGCTCGCCCGAGGCCGCGGTCCTCGCGCGCCTGACGGCGTGGGCGGCGAAGACGACCGAGTATGCCGTGCTGCGCGTCGTCCCCGTCGAGGCCGCCGAGACGGATCTCGCGCGCGCCCTCGCGCGCGGGAAGGCCCCTACGGCGTTGCTCGTCGCGCACGACGGCACGCCGCTCCTGTGGAAGCCGCTCGCGGATCCCGGGTTCGTCGCGGCCGTCCTGGACCTCCTCGCACCCCGGTGAGGGACGCGGCGCGGCGGAGCCCCCTCCCCCCGACTCCCCGACGCGAGCGCCGGCCTCCGGGTCAGTCCTGCCAGTCGGCGACGAACACGTTCGTCTCGTTCGGCTTCGCGTTGAAGCGGTTCGAGCACCACGCGAGCCTCTTGCCGTCGGGGCTGAACATGGGGAAGCCGTCGAAGTCGTCGTGCGCGTCGTTGCTGTACCAGGTGACGCGCTCGGTGCCCGTGCCGTCGAGCCCCACGAGGTACAGGTCGAAGGAGCGGCCCTTCGGGCAGTCCTGGTTGCTGCAGTAGAGGATGCGCTTGCCGTCGGGGGCGAAGAAGGGGCCGAAGTTGGCCTTCCCGTTCTTCGTGACCTGGCGCTTGTTCGAGCCGTCGACGTCCATCACGAAGAGCTCGAGCTGGCTCGGACGGACCAGACCCTTGTCGAGCAGCGCCTTGAACTTCGCGCGCCCCTCTTCGTCGGCGGGACGGGACGCGCGCCAGGCGATCTTGCTGCCGTCCGGCGAGAAGACCGCGCCGCCGTCGTAGCCGACCTCGTCGGTGAGGCGCTTCACGTCGGTGCCGTCGATCGCCATGATGTACACGTCGAGATCCCCGTCCCGGGACGAGGTGAAGACGATGCGGTCGCCCTTCGGCGAGACCGTGGCCTCGGCGTCGTAGCCGGGGCTGTCCGTGTGGCGGCGCAGGTCCTGACCGTCGACGCCTACCGTGTAGAGGTCGTAGGCGAAGATGCCCCACACGTAGCCCTGGCTGCGGTCGGGGGGGGTGGGCGGCGCGTACCCCTCGTGGTGCGTGGAGGCGAACAGGATCCGTTGGTCGCCCGGCATGTAGAAGGCGCAGGTCGTGCGTCCCATGCCCGGCGAGACCAGCCGCACGTCGCTCCCGTCGGGACGCATGGTGAAGATCTGGTCCGCGGTGTAGGGCGGGCGCGTCGACTGGAAGACGAGCCGGTCGCCCGCGAACGACCAGTAGGCCTCCGCATTCTCGCCGCCGAACGTCAGCTGGCGGATGTTCTTCAGGTGCGTCTCCTGCGGGAGCGCCGGACGTTCGACGGCCGGGGCGGACTTCGCGGCGGGCCCGGGCGCGGCGGAGGGCGCGTCGCCGGCCGCGGCGGGACGACCCGACGGGAGGAGCGCCGCGACGGCGAGGAGGGGAGCGGCGAGGCGGCGGTCCATGGGCGTCTCCGGCGGAAGGCGGTGAAAGCGTGACCAAGAATCGCCGCGCGTACTCTGCCGGCGCCCGTCAGGCGCCGAGGAGGGGGAGGCCGCGTGTCGCGGCCGGCGTGGGGGAGGGTCCGCCTCCCCCACCAGCAAGGAGACACAGAGCCTGAGCAACTCTTGCTCAGGCTCTGAGGATCCCCGTCTTGGAGGGAGAGCCCAACGGAATCCGGTATGCTCCCGGCCGGCCCGCGCCCCCCGCCACCCCGAGGACCCCCTCTTGCCCCGGCCGATCCCCGACTACGACGCCTTCTCCGCCCGGGCGAAGGAGATCGCCGACTCGATCCCTCCCCAGTTCCTCGAGGGCGTCGAGGAGGTCGTGGTCCACCGCGACCTCAAGAAGAGCCCCATCCTCGACGACGTGGTCACCCTCGGGGAGTGCGAGTCGTCGCCCCTCGCGGCCCAGATGCGCCAGGGCGACGGCGACGCCGTGCGCTCCATCGTCCACCTCTACTACGGCTCCTTCGCGGACCTCGCGGGCTCCGACCCTTCGTTCGACGTCGATGCCGAGCTGCGGGAGACCATCGAGCACGAGATCCAGCACCACATCGAGGACAAGGCGGGTGTCCACGGGCTCGAGGACGACGACGACCTGTTCGACGCCCATGCCCGGTTCCGGGCCGACTTGGACGTGCCCGCGGGCTGGTACCGGCAGGGAGAGCGGCTCGCCCCCGGGGTGTTCGCGGTGGACCTCGACCTGTTCGTCGAGCTCCCGCTGCGCAAGGCCGAGTTCGAGCGCCTCCGCGGGAAGCGGACGGAGCTCTCGATCCTCGGGGAGGGCGTCGACGTGGAGCTCCCGGAGGATGCCGACCCCGAGGAGGTCTTCACCCTCGAAGGCGGCGGGCTGCTCGAGGACGAGGACGACGGCTCCCCGGACGCCCCCGCCGGCGACCTCCACATCGTGCCCCTGGTGCGCTGACGGCTGCGTGACCACGGGCGCGGCCCGCGCGTCTAGGGGGCGGTACTTCCCATCGCGTCCAGAGCTGCCCGAGTCGACGGTCCGGCCCCACCTGCGTGCGCAGGCGGCGCGCCGGACCGGGAACGGAGTCCCATGCCCAATCGTTGGCTCGTCAAGACCGAACCCAAGGCCTATGCGTACGCCCAGCTCGAGAAGGACGGCCGCACGGTGTGGGACGGCGTCGGCAACGCGCTCGCCCGCATCCACATGCGGGCCATGGCCGAGGGCGACCTCGTGCTCGTCTACCACTCGGGCGCCGAGAAGGCCGTCGTCGGTCTCGCGAAGGTGGCCGCGGGCCCTCGTCCAGATCCGACGGCCGGAGATGACCCGAAGTCGGTCGTGATCGACCTGGTGCCCGTGGCCGCGGCGAAGACGCCCGTGCCGCTGGCCTCCATCAAGGCCGAGCCCGCCTGCGCCGATCTCGCCCTCGTGAGGCTCCCGCGCCTCTCGGTCATGCCGGTGCCCGCCTCCGCGTTCGCGGCGCTCGCGCGGAAGGCGGGGCTGCCCTCGAAGTAGCGGTACCGCTGCTCACCGCTTCGCGACGGCGGCGACTTGGAGGCGGGCGAGCGCGGCGGCGAGCGCGGCCACGTCCGCCGGCCCGGTCCGCGGCGCGCCTGTCCCGGGGCCGGTGGTCCGAAGCACGGTGGTCCGCAGCACGCGCTGGGTCGCGCCCACGATCAGGTCGGCGGCGAGGCCGATGTCGACGCCTTCGTCGAGCACGCGCGCCGCGCGCGCGCGCGCGAGCAGCCTCTCGACCAGCGTGCGCCACGATGCGTCGTGGGCCGCGAGCAGGCGGATGGCCGCCGGCTCCGACGCCGCGCCGCCGACGAGCACGAGGCGCGCGATGGGCCGGTCGCGGGCCACGGTCTCGAAGGCGCGCCGCGCGATCGCCTCGAGCGCCGAGGTCAGCGCCTCGCGCGAGCTCACGTCCGGCGGGCGGTCGAAGCCGGGCAGGATGCGGTCGAGGAGGTCCCGCGCGAGCCCGGCGAGAAGCTGCCGCTTGGACTCGAAGTGCCGATAGAACGTCCCCCGCGAGACCCCCGCCTCGCGGACGACGTGGCTGACCTGCGTGGCCGCGTAGCCGCGTCGCAGCATGACGTGCGCCGCGACGGCCACGAGGGCCGCCCGCCGCTCGGCGGGCGACAGACGGGGAGCGCGTCGGCGTCGTGCCTTCGCCATGGGGTCGCCGTCCCTCGCGCCCTACGGGGCGACGCCGCGCTCGATCTCGATCCCGACGGTCCGGCTGAACCGGATGGCGCCGGGCTTCGAGACGCGAAGCCGGATCCAGCGCACGTGGCACGTCTTCATGAGGTGCGCGGCGAGGCGCTCGGCGAACGTCTCGACGAGTCGGAACTTGTGCTTCGTCCCGAACGCCAGCGCCGCCTTGGCCACCGTGCGGTAGTTGAGCGCGTCCCGCAGGTCGTCGCGCGCCGCGGCCTTGCGCACGTCGGTGGCCAGCTCGAAGTCGACGACGACGGTCTGCTCGTCCTTCCGCTCCCACGCCTCGACGCCGATCACGGTCCGGAGCTCGAGCCCCTCGAGGAAGATGCGGTCGGTCGCCATGGGGCAGTCTCCGGGGGACGGGGGCCAGCTACGGAACCGGCGGCGGCTCGACGTGCGCCATGGCCGCCTCGAGCTTCGAGAAGGCCGGCAGGACCGTCCCGAGCCCGACGGCGCGCAGGAGCTTCGCGACGGCGGGCTTCGGCCGCGCGAGGGAGATGGCGCCGCCCTGGTCGTGGAGCCGCTTCCCGATCCTGACGAGCAGACCGAGCCCCGCCGACCCGAGGAAGTCCGTGTCGGCGAGGTCCACCACGAGACGGGTCCCGTGGTCGCCGAGCAGGGCGCGCGCCTCTGCCTCGACGGCGCGAAAGGTGTCGTTGGTCACCTCGGCGGGCAGGCGCAGGATGGGCGTGGGCTTACGCACGGGACTCCGCATGGTTCCCGAAGTCGGCGGCCACCGCAAGGCCGGATTCCGGCGGTTCACGAGGCCGCGACGAGGGTCGGGGGCGCGGCCGCGTGGCCCCCCCGCGGCGATTCAGAGCTGGAGGCGGTCCACGTACCAGGCGGATCCCTGGCGTACGAGGACGACGCGGCGGCGCGTCCCGTCCCCGGCCGGCAGGTCGCGCTCCAAGTGCGTCGCGGTCCCGCCCGCCGCCGGGAGTCCCGGAGACGCGGGGGCTCCGGGGGCAGGGGCCACCGGGGCGGCGGGTGGCGACTCCTGCGGCGGAGGCGCCGGGCGCGGGGAGGCGCGCAAGAGCACGTGGAGCAGGCCCGCGGGATCGCCCTCGAGCAGCGCCTTCCGGAAGATCTCGACCTCCGCGTCGTCCCTCGGTTGCGGCAGACGCGCGGCGTAGCGCGGCCCGATGGACGGATCGCTCAGGGCCGTGCGGAACGCCTCGAGGTCGCGGCGCACGGCCGCCCGGGCGTCCGGGGTCAGCCGCGCATCGAGCGCGTCGAGGTCCCCACGGGCGAGCGCGTGCGCGACGCCGAGGAGGACCGCCTCGGGCGTCGAGAGGTCCACGGTCCGGCCCCCCGCGCCCCCCCCCTCGTCCGACCCGCCGCCTCCACGCTTGCCGCAGCCCCCCGTGACCGCGGCGGCGCCGCCGAGGATCAGGACGAGCGCGAGCGCGGCGCGGGAGGGACCGGACCGCGCGCACGGTCCGCGCACGGGGCGCGAGGAAGGACGCGGAAGGCGACCACGGGCACGGGGAGGAGCCATCCGCCGCAGGGTAGCATCCGCCCGTGGACGAGTTCCCGATCACCGCCTGGCGGTACCACCTCGATCTGGCCGTGAACGGCCTCGACCGGCAGAACCTCGTGGACGCGCTCGAGGGCGAGGACCTCGACCTCTTCGAGGACCTGCCCCGCGAGCAGGCCTATCGCGACATCCGCGCCGGGCGCCTCCGCTACGCGGGGGCGCGCCCCGAGCCGGCGGCGGGCTTCGCGAAGGACCTCTCGATCCTGTCCCTCTTCCTCTTCGAGGTGATCCGGGGGCTCGAGGTCGCCGAGCGCTACTCCGCGGACAGCGTCACCGACGACGTGCGCGCCTGGAAGGTGCTCGCGCGCCGGGGCGAGTGGGTGAAGGTGCCCCTCGTCGTCGCTCGCGACGCCGAGAAGCGGTTTATCGTCGATCCCGCGACCGAAGACCTCGACGTCGTTCGGGCTCGCTGGTCGGCCTACCCGCTCTGGTTTCAGGACGGGATGCGGAGGAAGCACCCGGCGCTTCGGAGCCTGTAGCGACGCGGCGTTACGGCGCACTCGCGCCGACGGGATACGCGGCGCCCGTGACGATGCCCGGCACGCCCGGCGCCAGCGCGATCGCCTGGACGCCCGGCGTCACGCCGTCGAGATCGATCTGCGCCAACTCGGACGGGAACCACTC
>JAYTCP010000516.1:0-5997 GCA_043736435.1 Planctomycetia bacterium
GGGCGGGCCAGGGCCGCGTTGCGCGCCCCTCGCCCGCCGCGAACCCCGGCATCCGACGGCCGCGGTCGATCCCTCCCCGACCTCAGCCCCCTACCGTCGCGGCGCCGAGTCGAAGACGAGGCTGCCGCAGGTCAACCGCAACAGGTCGCCGTGCGGCCCGAGGCGGATCTCGTGCACCGCGCGCCGCACGTCCTGCAGCGCGATCCGGTCCACGCGATGACCGTCCACGAAGGTCCCGTTGCGCGACAGGTCGGTCAGCTCGACCACGTCGGGGGCCACGTAGTCGAGCCGGCAGTGCCGACGGGAGACGGAGCGCCACGGAAGGCTGCCGCGGAGCGCCTCGCGCTCGGGCGGCTTCACGAGCAGGTACTGCGTCGTCTTCTTGAGGCTGAACGTGGCGAGTCGGCTGCGGCCGACGACGACGGCCTCGCCGAGACAGATCTTCACCCTTTCGCCGGCCGCGATCCCGGCGAGGCCCTCGAGCCAGAGGTAGTGCGTGTCGTCGTACGGCGCGGGGCCGGGCGTGATCTGGATCATGGGCGTGCGGTTCCAGGCCGAAGAGAGCAATCCTCGGGCCGAGATCCGCAACGGGGACGCACCCGCGCGCAAGAGTGGCATGGGCAACGGCTTGCGGACACGGGGCCCGCGGCTGCGCCCCCCCGCGCCCCCTCCATCCGCCACCCGGATCCCCCTGGGCGTGCGATCGGGCACACCCCTCTTTCGAGCTCCCGGAATCCGACGGAGGCGTCCCGATCCACGGTGGACGCGCCCGCCGGGCCCCTACTTCGGCAGACGCTGGTGGTCGCGGTCCGGCCCCATCGCGGGACCCGGCGGCGACGCGGAGTCCCGCGGCGGGCCCGGCAGGGCGCTCTTGCGGCGGGCGAGCCAGGAAGCGGGGATGCGCCCGGTGAGCTGGAGGTCGTCGATCACGCAGGGCGTGAACGTCAGGAGCTGGATCTTCCCGTCGGGGCGCGCCGCGCGGAAGGCCTCGCCACTGGCGCTCGCCACCTCCTGATCGTTGATCTCGAGACGGACGCGGCCGTCGGGGTGGCGCGTGAACTTCACCCGGTAGGCCTGGTCGCGATTCTCGAAGGCGAACCACTCCTGGTCGAGTCTCTCCTTGCGCCCCTTCTTCGAGATCTCGGGCGGGACGAAGTGGCGACCCTGGTTGCCGTCGGGCCAGGCCCAGCGGGCCGGGTCGCCGAAGTCGCGCTCCGCGCGGAAGATCACGCCGCGGCCGCGGCCGTACACGTCGTACTTGGGCGGCGAGGTGCCGTCGCCTTCGAGCCCCGGGACGTCGGAGGGGAAGGGGTGCCGCTGGGGGTCCGCGGAGAGGATCCCCACCTGGACGCCGTCGAGGTCGATGCCGAGGAACAGGGGCACGCCGCCGTTGCCCGCCAGGGTGAACTGCACCGCCATCTCGAACGCGGGGTCGAGGCACGTGGGGAACACGAGGGGGCGGTCCTTCGTGACCTCCCCGTCGCTGCCGGGGTGGAGGAGGAGGCTCAGGTCGGGATCGACCGCGCCCGGCGTCACGACGGTGCCGGCGTTCGAGCCGACGAGCCGTGCCCATCCGCCGGTGAAGTTCTCGAGCTGCTCGTGCATGTCGAACGTGAACAGCAGGTTCACGTCGATGCCGCCGTCCGGGCGCGGCTCCTGGCGCCGGATGGTCACGCCGACGAGGAGCTTCGTGAGGAGCTCGGCGTCCTTCTTGCCGGCGATGCCGGCCAGGTCGTCCCGGATCTTCTTCTCCCACGTGCGCACGAACGTGGTGAACGAGAGCGGGGGCGCGAGGAGCTTGCCGAGCAGGTGGTACTCGGCGAGGTCGTAGCGCCCCTTCGCGAGGTGGCCCTGGCCCTGGGCGAAGTGGTCGGCGGCCCGGGCCTCGAGGTGCTCGGCCTCCTCGGAGAGCGCCAGCGAGGCGCGCTCGGCCCAAACGAGCAGCGGTGCGAGGGCCGGGCCCGCGCGCGCGAGGCGGTCGCGCAGCGCGCGGTGGGCCTTCAGGGCGCGCGGGACGTCCTCGGAGGACGAGGGAAGGGTGGAGAACGCGTGGAGCGCCGCGGCCGCGGCCTCCTCCGGGACCTCGGACGAGAGGTTGGCGAGGCGCTCGAGGTCGGCCTGCTCGAGGTCGACGAGCGCCTTCTGGACGCGCGGTCCCGTGGAGTTGCCCCGGTGGGAGACCATCACGAACGTGCGCCCGGCTCTCGTCACCTCGACGATCTCGCACCGCCGCTCGACGGCGCCTCCGCGGAACGCGAGCGCGTCGATCCAGCGCTTCTCCTCGGGGCCGACCCGGGCCTCGAGGCCCGCCAGCGCCCGCTCGAGGAGGAGGTCGTAGAGGGCGGGGATCTGCGTCATCGCCTCGAGCTCGCGCGCGACGGTCCGCACTGCGAGGCCCTTCCCGAGCGCATCGTCCACCGCCGCCGCCGCGGCCTTCAGGTCGCCCTTGCGGAGCGAGGCCACCGTCTTCGACACGACCTCGTCGAGGAGGCGGGCGGCCGACTCGCGCTCGCCGCGGGTCCGCTCCCCGAGGCTGTCGAGGGCCGCGCGCGCGGCCTGCGCCTGCGCCGGGAACTCCCCGCCGGCGCTGGCCGCCACGGCGAAGGCCTCCAGCGCCGTCATGCCGCCCTTGGGATCGCCGTCCGCCGCCGCCCGCTCGGCCCGTGCGGCGACGTCCCGCCACGTGCGCTCGACCGCATCGTCCACCTCGCGCAGACGCGCGTCGAAGGGCGCCTTGACGAGCTCGTCGAGCCGCGGGGCCGTGACGTAGCGGGGGTTGCCGACGAGCGCGGGGCGCTGGGCCGCGAGCTCGTTCTGGACCCGGGCGCGACGCGTGCGCTCGTCGGCATGGAGGCCGGCGAGCCTGAGGGTCGAGAGACCATTCGAGAGCCACGCGTCGTCGAGGGCCGTGAGCCCCTGGCCGAGCTCCCGGTCGAGGGCCCGGGCGGCGTCGAGCGCGTCCTGCGCACGCTGCCGCTCCTCGCGGAGCCTGGCCGTGGTCGTGAATCGCCAGCCGAGCTCGGCGCTCCACCGTTCGAGGCCGCCGAGCAGGTCGGCGAGGTCGCGCGGGTCCGACGCGAACGCGCGACGCCGGTGCTCCTCGAGGGCGTCGTCCGAGCGCTGGCGGACGCCGGCCAGGAGCTCCTTGAAGGCGTTCTGCGCGGGGCCCCACACGGCGAGGTCCTTCTTGAACAGCTCGTCGTAGGCCCCGACCGCCTCGGCGTAGCGCTCGGCCTCGACGGCCGGCGTGACGCGGTCCCGCACGCAGGCCTCGAGCGCCTGGAAGCGCCTCAGCTCGTCGCGGAGGAGGCGTACCCTGCGCTCGAGCTGGGCGAGGCTCGACGGCTCCGTCTCGCGCGCGCGGAGGAGCAGCCGCTCGGCCTCGGCGAGCCGACCCTCGACCTCGACCCGGTTGGCGGTCGGCGGGAGGTCGGTCGGCAGCAGGCCGATCTCGGTCTCGATCCGGTCGCGCTCCTCGCCCCGGTTCCAGTGGTCGAGCCCGAAGTTCACCCCGGCCGCGGTCAGGAGCGCCAGGAGGATCGTGGAGCCACCGACGATCGCGGTGCGCCGGACCCGCTTGCGCAGGAGGAACGCCTCCCAGTTGCCGGAGAACCCCGGCGGGAGGATGGACGCCCCGTGCTCGAGCCGGTCGATGTCGGCCACGACCTGCGCGGGCGTGCGGTACCGCAGGGTCGGGTCGCGCAGCATCATCCGGTCGACGAGGTAGCCGGTCTCCGCGCTCACCTCCGGGCGCAGGACGCGCACCGGCGTCGGGCTCTCGTAGAGGACCTTCGTGAGGATCTCGGCCAGCGTCTCGCCGTCGAAGGGCGGGCGGCCCGCGAGCATCGTGTACAGGGTCGCCCCGAGGCTGTAGATGTCGCTCCGCGTGTCGGCCTTGCGGGGGTCGACGGCCTGCTCGGGCGCGATGTACTGCGGCGTCCCCACCGTGGCCCCGTGCTGCGTGAGCCCCATGTCGATGGGCCCCTTCGCCAGCCCGAGGTCCATGAGCTTCGGCTCGCCCGCGCGGGTCAGGAGGATGTTGCCCGGCTTCACGTCGCGGTGGACCACGCCCATCCGGCGGGCACGCTCGAGCGCGTCCGCGAGCGCCCGGGTGATCGCGAGCGCCTCCTTCTCGGGGAGCCGCCCCTCGCGCCGGAGGCGGTCGCGCAGGGTCTCGCCCTCCACGTACTCCATGACGACGTAGGGGAAGCCGTTGGACTCGCCCGCGTCGAGGGCGCGGACGATGTTGGGGTGGTCGAGGCTCGCGAGCATCGCGGCCTCGGCCTTCAGGCGCTCGATCTGCGTGCGGTCGCCCGCGAGGTCCTGGCGGAGGATCTTGATCGCGACCTCGCGATTGAGGCCGAGGTGGAGCGCGCGGTAGACCGTGCCCATGGCCCCGCGCCCCACCACGTCGAGCAGGCGGTAGCCGACGATCTCCCCCGGCGTGCCCGACGCCGAGCGCGTCCGGGCGTCGACGCGGCGCGCCTGGTCCTCCGCGAGCCACCCGCGCTTCACGAGCAGCACGCCGAGCCGTTCGTCGAGGTGGAGCTCCTCGGCCATGCGCTTCTGGAGCAGGCGCGCCTCCTCCACCTGCGCCTCGGTCACGTACCCGAGGGCCAGCGCCTCCTGCGCGAAGAGGAAGTCCTCGTTCGTCGTCATCGGTCGAGGAGCTCCCGCCTCGCCACGTCGGGCGGCAACGCCGGCGGAGGCTTCGTACGGCCCCTCTCGCGATGGAGGTCGAGCCTCGTGAAGTAGTGCTCCTTCTCGAACCACCCCATCAGGTACCGCAGCGGCTGGTCCTCCTTGCTCGTCGTGCGCGGCGCCCCCGGCACGATGCCCCCCGCGGCGGCCTTCGCGACCCCGTCGAGGCCGAAGAGAATCCAGACGGCGTCCGCCAGACGGTCGACGACCACGTCGATGGGGTCGGCGGCGAGGAGGGCGTCGGGGTCGACGAACGTCGCCGAGAGCAGGGCGGCGCGCCCCTCGGGCAGCCGGCGCTCGGGATCCGCGCGCAGCTCGTCGCGGGTCCCCTTCCCGGCGACCTCCTCGAGCACGCTGCGGAACGTGCGGACCGAGGGGTCGCCCGGCGGGAGGCCGCCGCGGATCCCCTCCGAGAGGGCATCGAGCGCTGCCTCGCGCGCCGCCGGGGCCACGCGCCCGGCCGTCAGCGCGCGGACCAGCCCGATCGACGCGTGGTAGCGCACGTCCCAGTCCACCCGGCCCCGCGGCTCGCGCGCCTTGTTCCGCAGGTACTCGAGGCAGGCGTGGACGCCCTCCGGGGACCCGTCGTTCCCGGCGACGAGCAGGAAAGCGGCGACCACGGCGGGCTCTCGCACCGCCTGGCCCAGGCGCGGCTTCAGGAGGAAGCGCGCCATCTCCTGCCGGACCGGCGACTGGGCCGGCGCGAAGAGGAGCGCCTGCGCGCAGGCCACCGCGACGTCGCGCTGGGTGGCAGGCCTCGTGGCCGCCTGGAAGAGCTCCTCCCAGACCTCCATGCTCCCGGTGATCCGGGCGAGCATGCCGCGCGCGAAGGCCGCCTCGGCGCCGTCCCAGTCGTTCTCGCGCAGGACCGGGTTCGTCGTCGTTACGAGCAGGGGATCCAGCTCGCGCGCCTTGCGCTGCGCGGTCGCGGCGGGGTCGGGGCCCTCGCCGTCCACCTGGGCGACGGCCCAGCAGGTGACCGCGATCGCCGCGGCCGCGCGGACCCGCTTGTCGGGATCCTTGAGCGCGGCCGCCAGGCGCCCGTCGTCCTCCCCGGGCAGGAGGCCCAGGGCGAGCAGGGTGCCCAGGTGAGGCTGGACCTGGGCAAAGGTCGGCGCCGCACGCAGACGGGCCGAAAGGATGGTCGACGCGCTCATGCCGCCGATCTTGCCGAGGGCGAGCGCGGCCGCGAGCTGGACGTGGGGATGGTCGTCCCCGAGCGCCGCGCCCAGGGCCGTCATGACCTCGGCGAGGGACTCCCTCGCCTTCGTAGCGCCGTCGGCGGTCCCCTCCCTC
>JAYTCP010000517.1:0-3187 GCA_043736435.1 Planctomycetia bacterium
GTCGAAGGCCTGGCCCACCTTCACGAGGACCGTCTCGTCCTTCGGCGTGTGGTCGATCAGGTCCTCGCCGACGAACTCGAGCGTGCCGTCGGCGTCGTCGCGCTGGAAGACGCGGATCTTCCCCTTGGGCAGCGGCACGCCGAGGCGGTTCGCCTTCTCGTTCCGGAACTGCACGTAGACGTCGAGCTTCGGGTTCGCCTGCGAGCGGACGTCCCGGTCGGTCCGCGGCTCGGCGAGGTCGCTCCAGCTCCCGGCCTCGGGCAGCCCGTCGTAGACGAGGAGCTTGCTCGCCGTCGCGCCGACGACCGTCGGGAAGAGCACGATCTGCTGGGTCGCGGCGTCGAGCACGTCGGTCTTCCGGGGCAGCGTGTAGAGGTGGTACTCGAAGAACGACTTCTCCTCGAACCCGCCGGCCTCGGACTCGCTCTTGAGCTCGTCCTGCGCGGGCTCGCCCTGCCAGTCCCCGTGGGTCGGCTCCACCGTGCGCACGTCCCCCGCGACGAGCTTCAACCTCGTGTCGCGGTACGAGGCGCCCGAGAGGTTGAGCAGCGTCACCCACGCGCCGAGGTCGGCCTTCGTGCCGGCCGGGTCGAGGACGAGGGTGTAGTCCGCGCGCCACGTCAGGCCGGCGGTCTTGTACGTCGTGCGGATCCGGTGCGGCCCGGCCACGTCGGCATCGAGCTTCCAGACCAGCGTGGGCTTCGTCAAGAGCCCCTCGGGCAGGGAGGGCAGGCGCAGCCCCGGGTCGGACGTGGAGAGGAAGCGGAGGCCGTCCTTCGTCTCGAGCACCACCGTCCCCTGGTTGACGGAGAGCACGCGGCCCTCGACGCGCGCCACGACCTGCCCCTTGTCGACGGCCTCGTGGGCGATCGTCTTGTCGAGGTAGCGCTCGAGGATCTTGTCGCGCGAGGCGAGGTCGAACCGGAATGCCTGCTCGAGGACCGTGGTGCCCGTGGGCGACGTCAGGTCGGTGAAGGAGACCGTCGTCGGGTCGATGAACTCGGCGACGTCGGTGAACGCGAGCTCGCCGCGCCCGGCGACGAGGGTCACCGTCCGGCTCTCCTTGACGATGCCGTAGCCCGGCACCTGCCAGGCGTAGCTCGGGTCCTGCCCCGCGCGCTGCTGCGCGACGAACCGCTGCGGGTCGAACCCGGCGGGATCGGCGGAAGAGTAGATCGTCAGGGAGGTGCCGTCCTCGGCACCAGGGGGGGCGCCGGGGGCGCCGGGGGGGATCGGGGGGGCGGCGGGGGCCGGGGGGGTGGGCGGGTCCCCGGCGATCGCCGCACCGGCGACGACACAACCGAGGACGAGGCCGGCCAGGAGCCGCATGGAGCGTGAAAGGGGACGGGCCATGGAACCTCCGGCGGTCCCCCATCGGACACCGGGCGGCAGGGTGCGTTCCCGGGGGATTGGGAACGGCGCCTCCCCCAGCCCGATCCGTCACGACCTCCGGGGGAACCCATGTCCTGCTAGGTATCCATCAGGTACGGGGATCTGGTCGATGGGGTGCGCAGCCCATCCAGGTTCGAGGGGGTCAACGTGCCCGCGGCAGTTCGCGTCGTCTCGTGCCGTTCCTGCGGCGCCGCTCTCGCGCGGACGGAGCGGTCGTGCCGGGCGTGCAGGACGCCCGCCCCCCCGCCCGACGAGACCGCCCACGCGCGCGCCCCGTGGGAGATCGGGGCACCGGAGGGCGCCGCACCGTGGCCGGGCGCCTCGACGGCGGACTCCGCCGACCCCCAGCGCCCCCTTCCTTCCGCCTGGACGGCTGCGGACACCGCGCTCGAACCGGGATCGCTTCCGAGCCTTCCTCGTCAGCTCGGCAGGGCCCCGCGCATCCTCGGGATCTCCGAGCCGTGGTTCTTCCTGCTGCTCGGGCTCGCCCTCGCGCCGGTCCTGACCTTCACGCCGATCCTGCGCTACATGGGCTGGTTCCTCGGCTCGCTCTTCCACGAGACGGGGCACGCGGCCGTCGGCTGGCTGCTCGGCTGTCCCACGGTGCCCGCCATCCGCATCGACGGCCACGCCGCGGCGATCCACGGCGAGCCGTCCACGCTGCTGCGCATCGCCTGGATGGCGGTGATCGCGCTCGTCCTCTGGCGCGTGCGCGCGCGACCGGTGGCGCGGGTCGTCCTCTCCATCGCCCTCCTCGCCTACCCCGCCATCGCGTTCACCGAGGCTCGCGAGGCGGTGTTCCTCCTGTCCGGGCATCTCGGCGAGGCGGCGTTCGCGACCGTGCTGCTGCTCCAAGCCCTCGACGGCGGGTTCTCGGGCACGGCGGAGGAGCGGGCGACGCACGCGATGGTCGGGTGGTACCTCGTCTGGCGCAACGTGACCCTGTGCGCCGGGCTCGTCTCGCAGAGCGCGGCGCGCGCCGAGTACGCCGAGAGCGGGTCGTTCGGCCTCGTGAACGACTACCTGCGCCTCGGCCACCAGCTCGGCATCGGGCTCGAACCCATCGCGCTGGTCATGCTCGTGGTCGCGGTTCTGCCCGTCCCCATAGCGATTCTCCTGGAGCGCTACCGAGCCCGCAGGGGATAGACAGGGCCGGCTGGGCCTTGGGAAGAGCGACCGCGGCCGTCGGAGGCCGGGGTTCGCGGCGCCCGAGGGCCGCGCAGCGCGCCCCTGGGGCGCCCTCGTCGTCGCAGACTTCTCCTCCTCGGGAGGCTCGTCGACGTATCGCGGTGCAAGATACGCCCTCCTCGCCTCCGCTCCCGCGGCCTGCGACGGAACGCGGTCGATGGCGCGGGATCGGGCCCTGCGCGACCGCATCCGGACTCGGATCCGGAGGCGGCCCAGGCCCCCCCCTCGGCCTCCGCGCTGCATGGCCCCTCACGGCCGCGGTCGCCCCGCGCTAGCGGGAGCCGGCTCCCGTCAGCACGACCCGGGCGGTTTCGACGAGGATGGCGAGGTCGAACCACGGGGAGCGGTGCGCGACGTAGTAGAGGTCGTACGAGAGCTTCGCGGCCGCGTCGTCGCTGCTCGCGCCGTACGCGAGGCGCACCTGCGCCCAGCCCGTAAGCCCGGGGCGCACGATCGTCCGCAGCTCGAACAGCGGCACCTGCTCGCGCAGGACGTCGCAGAAGTGTGGACGCTCGGGACGGGGCCCGACCAGGGCCATCTGGCCCAGGAGGACGTTGAACAGCTGGGGCAGCTCGTCGAGGCGGTAGCGGCGCAGGAAGCGCCCCAC
>JAYTCP010000518.1:0-8486 GCA_043736435.1 Planctomycetia bacterium
AAGTCGGCGATGACGCCGTCCTTGAGCGGGCGGATGGCGACGATGTTGCCCGGCGTCTTGCCGAGCATCTCCTTCGCCGTGTCGCCCACGGCACGGCCGTCGAGGAGCACCTTGTTGGTCCCCTTCTTCACGGCGACGACGCTCGGCTCGTTGAGGACGATGCCCTTGCCCTGGACGCAGACGAGCGTGTTCGCGGTCCCCAGGTCGATCCCCATGTCGATGGAGAACTTGCCGAGGAACCACTCGAAGAGATTGGACATGGATCGGTCCGGGACGTCGGGTGCAAAGCGAGGATCGCGCGAAGGCCGGGCGCGGCCGAAAGGGCTCGCACCCGCCGACGTCATGCGCTTGCAGGACGGTCGGAGGATACCGCGACCCGGCGACGGGAAAGAAGATGGCCTCGCGGCGGCGGCGGCGGGGGGTGGGGGGGGGTCGGGAACGCCCGCCAGGGAAGGCCCGCCCGAGGCCCTCCTCGGCGCCCCTCGCCGGCACCCCTCGCCGGCGCCCCTTGGTGGCCCCTCCTCGCGGGGGCGCGACCGGAGCGCCCTCCCCCGCTCCGAGCGTCTCCGGCAGCCACGCACGGGGCCGGGCCTGGAACGCGCGCGCCGGCGCCAGGCTCCCCGCGCCACCCGGTAACGCGCGACGGCCGCGTCCCCGGGGGGACGCGGCCGCCGCTCGAAGCGCGGACGCCACCCTACTTGGGGGGTGCCGCCGCCGTCTTGTCCGCGAGCATGCCGGCGCCGTAGCGGTCGGCCATGCCCTTCTGGACCAGGATGAAGGCGATCAGCAGGAGGATCGTCGTGAGGACGATGAGCGCCTGCCCCAGCCCGTCCTGGGTCTGGGGGACGTCGAGCTCGTCCTTCGTCTCGTAGGTGTCGCGGGCCATGGTTGTCTCCGGGTCTGCCTGCGACCTGCTCAGCGGGCCGTCATGAAGTCGTCGCCCGGCTGCACCGGGGACTTGCTCATGCCGGTGAGGACACGACCGCCGGCGCTCTTCGCCATGACGTTCGTGATCTCGATCGTGGCGACGTAGCCGGCGCCGCGGGAGACCGTGTAGCGGAACCCGTTCTTGACCCCGTCCTCGGTGCCGAGGCTGATCACGACGATGTTCGCCTTGTTGTCCGAGAGCAGGACCTTGCCCTGCTGGGAGGGCTGCTCGGTGCCCGCGCCGATGCCCGGGTTCTGGCGGAGGATCGACTCGTAGGCGAACGTCACGCGCTGCTTCTCGCCCTCGCTCGTGGCGAGCTTCGCGAGCGTGTCGTTCAGCTGGGTCGTGGCGGCCTCGAGGGCGTTGTTCGCCTTGTTCTCGCCCTGGATGGCGGCCGTCATGGCGTCGTTCGCCTGCGACAGCTTGTCCTTGAGGGCGTCGCGCTCCTTCCACAGCTCGTCGATCAGCTTGCGCATCTCGGCGATCGTGTTGCTGCTGGTGAGCAGCGAGCGGCTCGCGGTCAGGTACGACGCGTTCGACTCGTCGTAGCCCTTCTTGAGCTGGCCGTAGGCCTCGGTGATCGCCTGCTCGGCCGCGATCGCCTTGTCCTTGGCGGTGTTGGCCGCCGCGACCTGGACGGTCAGGTCGGTGTTGCCCTTCTTCAGCTCGGCGATGTCCGCGTTCGCCTTCGCGGCCGCGGCATCGCTCGTCTGCCTGACCGTGTCGTGACGGGCCTTCCAGTTGTCACTGTGGCCGAGGAAGGCCGCAGCGGCACCGAGCACCGCCACCGCGAGCAAGAGGTTCAGAACGATGAAAACCTTCGCTACCGTGCTCATGCGGTCCTCCGCGTCGGATCGGCGAGTCAGATCCAGGATCGATACGGCGATGACCCCCGACAGGGAGCCCCGCACAAAACTCTCGGCAAGGGGTACGACCCTCCCGGGCGCACCGCCGTACCGAAAGCGGTCAGGGTTATGTCAAAAGCCCGAAAGGGAGTCAAAGGTTTTCGCGCGGTTCCGATCCGGGGGCCAGTCCGTCGCCGGGCTCGGACCTAACCTGAAGCGTGTAAACGCCTTGTGACGACGCCGGAATCGGGCACCCGGCGGGATGGGACGCCGTCCCTGGGGCCCACGGACCCGGTTTTCCTGCGTTCGGCTTCGTCACAGGCGTGTCACCGGGTCTACGCGGGGGTCCCCGGGGAGCGGTTTCCGGAGCCCCCTCCGGACGCCGCTCGGGTGCTCCGCCGGCGGTAGAGCGCCACGGCGAGGAGGGCTGCGCCCCCGAGGAGGAAAGGCAGGTCCCCCACCCGGCTGTAGAGGGTGCGGAAGTCCGGATCCACGACCAGAGGCCCCGCGACCGCCCCCTTCACGAACTGCGTGCGTCCCTCCAAGACGACCTGCGCCGTGACGCGGCCGGCTGGGTCGAGGATGGCCGTCGGGCCCGTGTTGCCCGCGATCGCGACGGCGACCGCGAGCTCGGCCGCGCGCAGCCGGCCGAGCGCCATCACCTGCGCCGGCATCTCCGTGTCGCCGTACCAGGCGTAGTTCGCCGCGTTGAGGAGGACGGAGGCCCCCTTCTCGCGCCACGCGCGGCAGCGGGCGGGGAACGCGATCTCGAAGCAGATGATCGTGCCCGCCAGCACCTCGCGGTTGGGGCCTCCGGGCGACGCCGGCTTGGCGTACGCGAGGAAGAACGGCTTGGCCGCGGGATCGCCCGGCGTGATCTCGGGGATGATCGAGACGGCGTCGCGGAGCCTGCGGAGTGGCGGCAGCAGCTCGCCCCCGGGCGTGAACTCGCCCCAGGGCACCAGGACGACCTTGTCGTGGCGCCCGGGCGTCATCTCCCACGGCGGACGCCAGCCGGGCACCTTCGGGTCGGGGATCGGGAGCACGGGGGGGACGCGGGCAAGGTCCACGTGGACGAGCGAGTCGGTCGTGTCGTGCTGGAGCAGCTCCGCCTTCGGCCCGGCACGCCCCACGAAGTAGTGGTTCACGCCCAAGAGGAACTGCGCGGGCATCCCCGTCGGGACGACCTCGCGGATCCGGCTCAGGACGTTGAACTCGCTCTCCCACATCTCCGGGAACTTCGCCGCGAGCGCCGGGTCGAGGAACGGCCACGGGACCATGGTCTCCGGCCACAGCACGGCCAGCGGCTCCTCGCGGTGGTCGGCCAGGTCGAGGAGGGCGTCGCGCGTCAGGCGCAGGTGGTCCTCGAAGATCTTCTCGGCGCTCTGGCGCTCGGCCCGCTCGTTCTTGAGGCTCTGGGGCACGCTCCCCTGGATGAGCACCAGCGGTCTCGTGCGCACCGCCACCCCGGAGGCGATCCGCGCGTCCACCTGGGCGATGCGCATCGCGCCCCGCAGGCTCGCGAGGCCGACGAGGGCGGCCACGACCACGCCCGTCCCGATCAGCCGACGCGCGCGATCGACGCGGAAGCCGTCGGAGAGGCGCAGCGAGGGCAGCCCCGCCGCCCACGCCGACGCGAGGGCGGCCAGGAACGAGAGCCCGTACGCGCCGAGGATCGACGCCGCCCCCACGAGGGAGGGCCAGGCGGCGAACGCGAGGCTCCGGCAGGGCCACGGCATGCCCGTGCTGCCCATCACCACGGTCTGCGACATCTCCTGGAGCACCGCCGTGACGGGCACGGCGAGCAGCCACGGCACGCGGTGACGCACGAGGAACCGGATCAGGGCGCCCCACGCGAGGAACGTCAGCGCGAGGACGAACGACGCCCCGATCACGAGGCTCACGTGGACCTGCGCGAGCCAGTGCAGGCCGACGCCGAACTTCACGAAGCCGTAGAGCAGTGCCCACCGCTTCCAAGCCACCCCGCCGCGATGGGACAGCAGGAGAAGGAACGGCGCGTCCTGCAGGAAGACGAGGGCAGGCGCGACGCCCGGCGGCTGGCACAGCGTCTCGAGGGCCACGCCCAGGACGATCAGGAGCAGGCGCTCGAGCGCCGTGCGCGCGCGATCGCTCACGATCGCTCTCCGGGCCCGTCGGCCCCGAAGCCGCAGCCGAGGGAGCCATCGAGGGGAAGGGTGGGGACGAGCAGGGGGGCGCCGGGGGCAGGCGCCACGCCGGACGACGCCGCCCCGGCCACATCGCCGGCGGCGGACCCGATCAGCGCCAGCGCGTCGGTGCCCGCCAGGGAGAAGAGGTCTCCGGAGCCCGTGAAGCGCACGGGACGCACCCGCGCGTGGCCCTCGGGGTCGACGCGCAGCGTCGCCAGGACGAATTGGAGCCGCGCGATCGGCGCGGGCAAGCGACCGTCGGGTCGTGCGAGGACCGTCCGCCGGGCCTCGAACGGCGCCCCGAGCCGCGTGCGCAGCGCGGGCACCACGAGGACCTCGAACCCGACGAAGGTGGCCACCGGGTTCCCCGGGAGCCCGAAGACGAGGGTGTCTCCGCGGGACCCGAACCACAGCGGCCCGCCGGGCTTGACCGCCCACCGGTGGAAGTGACGCTCGACGCCCGCGGCGAGCAGGGCCGCGGGCACGAGGTCGCGCTCGCCCAAACTCACGCCGCCGGAGAGCAGGAGGACGTCCGCGTCGAGCCCCGCAGCGATCGCACGCGCGAGCGCGCCGGGCTCGTCGGGGACGACGGGGCTCGAGACGGGAAGACCGCCCGCGCGTTGGATCTGCGCGCGGAGCGCCGCACCGTTGCTCTCGCGGATCTGCGCGGGGCCCGGAGTCGCCTCGACGGGCACGATCTCGTCGCCCGTCGAGAGGATCGCCACCCGAGGCCGCGCCGCGACGGGGACGCGCGCGACGCCCGCGGCCGCGAGCACCCCCACCGTCCCCGGGTGGATCGGGGTCCCGGCGCGCAGGACGACGTCTCCGGCGGCGGCCTGCTCGCCGCGTCGCGAGACGTTGCTTCGCGGCCCGCTCGCCTCCAGCAGCCGGACCGCGGTCTCGGTCCCCCGCGCGCCCCCCACCGCGTCGGTGACCTCGAACGGGACCACCGCGTCGGCCCCCTCGGGCATGGGCGCGCCGGTCATGATGGCGGCCGCCTCGCCCGGCCCGACCACCTTCCCGAGCACGGAACCCGCTCCGATGCGGCCGATCACGCGGAGGGTCGTCCCCGGCGCGACCGCGTCCGCCGATCGCACCGCATATCCGTCCATCGTCGCGCGGTCGAACGGGGGGGCATCGCGATCGAGCCGTACGTCCTCCGCGAGGACGCGGCCGAGGGCCTCCCCGAGAGGCACCTTCTCGATGCGGCGGCGGGGGGCGCCCGCGGCGTTCCCGACGAGGCGCAGGGCGTCGGCGACGGAGACGGCGAGCATCCGCCGATGTAAGCATGCGGGCGGAGGAAACGCGGGTGCCCGCCAGGGGTCAGGCTAGACTTCCCCCCCCTCCTTCCCGCCCTCCCGACGGACGTTCCTTCCCATGCCCCGCACGGTTCGAGGCGAGCTTCGCGGCGACGGTCTCCGCATCGTCGTCCTGGTGGCCCGCTGGAACGCCTCCCTCACGGAGCGGCTCCTCGAGGGCGCCCTCGAGGTGCTGCGGGCGTCCGGTGTCCGGGACGGGGACGTCACCGTGCTCGAGGTCCCGGGGGCGTACGAGCTGCCCCAGGCGGCGGCCGTGGTCGCCGGACGCGGGGGCCGCGGGGGAATCGACGCCATCGTGGCGCTGGGCTGCCTCGTCCGGGGGGAGACGGTCCACGACCGGGTCATCGCGGACGCCGTCGCCAAGGGGCTCATGGACGTGTCCCTGTCGTCCCGCGTACCCGTGAGCTTCGGGGTCATCACCGCCGACACCTGGGCCCAGGCGGAGGCGCGCAGCGACCCGAAGTCGGTCGCGGGCGGCAAGGGTGGCCACAAGGGGCGCGAGGCGGCCGAGGCCGCCGTCCGCCTCGCGGACGCGCTCCGGCGCTTCGAGGGGGCGCCGTGAGGGTCCGCACGCGCGCGCGGGAGCTCGCCTTGCAGTTCCTCTACGCCATCGACCTCCAGGGCGGCGAGTACCGGGAGCGCCTGGACGCCTTCCTCAAGGACGAGCTCGGCGGGAAGCCGGGCGAGGCGGAGGCGTCCGAGTACGCGCGCCGCCTCGTCGACGGCGTGACCCTCCACGCGCCCGCGATCGACGCGATCCTCGCGGTGGCGGCCCAGAACTGGGACATCGGGCGCATGGCGGTGATCGACCGCAACGCGCTCCGGATCGGCTGCTACGAGATGCTCCACGAGCCCGAGGTGCCCACGAAGGTGGCGATCAACGAGGCGATCGAGCTCGGCAAGCGCTACAGCACGGAGCAGAGCGGCGCGTTCATCAACGGCATCCTCGACCGCATCCGCAAGGAACGCGGGCTGAAGGTCTGACCGGTCCGGGGAGGCTCGATGGGCCTGTTCTCGAAGCTCGTCCAGGGACTCGCCAAGACCCGCCACGTGCTCGCGGGCGGGCTCAGGCGCGTGCTGTTCCTCGGGCGCCCCCTCGACGAGGACCTCCTGAGGGACCTCGAGGAGGTGCTGCTCAAGGCCGACGTGGGCCCGAAGACGACGACGGCCCTCGTGCAGGAGGTGCGCGCCTCCTGGAAGGCCGGCACCGTGAAGAAGAGCGAGGAGATCGCGCCGTTCCTCGAGCGCCGGGTCGCCGAGCGCCTCGCCACCGGCGGCAACGCCCTCGTCCGGGCGCCCGCGGGCCCGACCGTCATCCTCGTGTGCGGCGTGAACGGCTCGGGCAAGACGACGAGCATCGGCAAGCTGACGAAGTTCCTCAAGCAGGGCGGCAGGAGCGTGATCCTGGGCGCCGCCGACACGTTCCGCGCGGCGGCCGTCGAGCAGCTCGCCATCTGGAGCCAGCGCAACGGCGTCGAGATCGTGAAGCAGGCCCAGGGAAGCGACCCCGCCGCCGTCGCGTTCGACGCCGTCTCGGCGGCCGTGGCGCGCAAGGCCGACTACGTGGTGATCGACACCGCCGGCCGCCTCCACACCCAGCAGAACCTGATGGGGGAGCTCGAGAAGATCCGCCGGGTGATCCGCAAGGCGATCCCCGGCGCCCCCCACGAGACGCTGCTCGTGATCGACGCGACGAACGGCCAGAACGCGATCCGCCAGGCCGAGCAGTTCCACAAGGCCGTGGGCGTCACGGGGATCTTCGTGACGAAGCTCGACGGCACCGCGAAGGGCGGGGCGCTCGTGGCCGTCCGCGACACGATCGGCGTGCCCGTGAAGTTCGTGGGCACCGGCGAGACGATCGACGACATCGAGGTCTTCGACGCCGAGGCGTTCGCCCGCGCCCTCTTCGAGTCCTGACCGGCGCCCCATGGAGCCCCCTCGGACGGACACGGCCGACGACGTCCCCGCCGACCGCGGCCTCCTGCCCCTCCTCGCCCTCGGGATCGGCGCGCTGCTCCTCGCCCCGGGCCTCTCGCTCCTGGGATCGGGCCCCGCGGTGAGCGACGAGACGTGGCGCAGGACCCTGGCGCCGGCGTTCCTCGGCCTCGTCGGGATCGTCCTCGCGGTCCGGGGCGGCATCCGCCCCTCGCGGGCCACGGTCCTCCTCGCGGGCCTCTCCGCGCTGCCCGCGGCCCTCCTCCTGGCCCACGGCGCGCCCGACCGCTGGCCCACGTCCGCGATCGTCCCGTTCCTGTCGCTCGCGGCGACGATCCTGCTCGCGGGCTCCGTGCGCACCTCGGACGAACGCGCGCGCGCGTGGACGATCCTCGGGCTCGCGGGGGCGATCGTCGCGGCATGGACGCTCGTCGATCCCCTGCTCGGCCGGCCCGCCGTGGGCCCGTTCGGCCGACCCGGCGTCGCGGGGCCGGCCTTCGCGGCGCTCCTGGCGCCCGCGCTGCTGGCCTGCTTCGCGCCCCCGATTCGGCGGTGGGGTCGTGCGCGATGGCTCCCCGTGCTCTTGGTGGCGGCGGCCCTCCTCGCCACGGGCAGCCGCACGGGCGTCGCGGCGGGCGTCGTGGGCGGCTGGGCGACATCCCTCGCGGTGCTCGACGGCCCCGCGCGCTGCCGGGTGCGCCTGTGGGGCCTGTCGGCCCTCGCCGTCCTCGTCGTGCTCGGTTGCCTCGCCTACGCGGGGACGCTTCCCGGGGGCACGACGCTCCGCGTGCGCGCGGGGCTCGCGAGGGCCGCCGTCGCGCTCCTCGCAGAGCGTCCGGTCGCGGGGCACGGCCCCGAGGGCTTCCGAGGGCAGGTGCTCCGCGTCCGCGACGCGGAGGAGGCCCTCCTCGAGCAGGGCCGCCGGCCGCTCGCCGCCCACGACGACGCCCTGCACGTGGCCGTGGAGGCGGGGATCCCGGGCGCGCTCGCGTTCCTCGCGCTCCTCGCGCTGGGCATCGTCGCGGCGCTCCGCTCCGCCCGCGCGGCGGGGGCCGCCCGCGCGATCGCCGCGGTGCCCCTCTGCGTGCTCGCCACCACGGCCATCGCGTCGCTCGGCGAGAACCCGTTCCTCGCGCTGCCCACGGTCCTGCTCGCGGGGATGGCGCTGGGCCTGTCCGGCGGCCCCCCGTCGCCTCCCGCCCCCCATCGGGCCCGTCGGGCCCGAGAGCCCTCCCTCCTCGCGCGGGCCGCGGCCGCCCTCGTCTTCGTCGCGGTGGGCGTCGCCGCGGTC
>JAYTCP010000519.1:0-1500 GCA_043736435.1 Planctomycetia bacterium
GACGCGCCGCGCGCTCGGGCTCTCCGACGGGCTGGTGCGGCTCTCCACCGGCATCGAGGACGTGGCCGATCTCGTCGAGGACCTCGAGGAGGGGCTCGCGCGGCTGCCCGCGGCCGTGCCGGCCGCGGCGCTGCCCCTGGCGTGAGCGCGTTGGGTACGGCTCGTGCCGGGCGCGGGGGCCGCGCCGGTCCCCGCGCCCGTCCGCCTACGGCGCGAACAGCCTCGCGACGAAGGAGGCTGCGTCGGGGGCCGAGAGCACCGCCTCCCGCCGGACCGGGTCCTTCAGCGACGCGGCGATGGCGCCCAGCACCTCGACGTGCCGGCGGTGGTTGCCCGCCGGCATCAGGATGCAGAAGACCGCGCGGACCGGTCGGCCGTCGATCGCGTCGAAGGGGATGCCGTCCTTCGAGCGCCCCACCCGGAGCACCTCGGCCGGGACGTTCGCATGTCGAACGTGGGGCACCGCGATGTCGATGCCGATGCCGGTCGAGAGGATCTGCTCGCGCTCCCAGAGCGCGTCGAGCACGGCCTTCTCGTGACCGGGATCGACGCCCGCGGCCCCGCACGCGAGCCGGCCGAGGCGCGCCACGACCTCGCGCTTGCCCTCCCCCTTGGGGAGATCCACGACCCCCTCGGCGAGGAGGAGGCCAGCGAGCACGGCGCGCAGTCGATCCACGGGGCCTCCCTCCGCGACGCTGGATGGACGCCCACCCGGGGTCCCGGCGGCGGGAAGATATCATCCGCCCCCGGCGCCCCCCGGAGTTCCCCGAAGGCGCGAGGACCGGGTGCTGCGTGCACCGCGGGATCGCGCTCGGCGTCCCGCCTCCTCGTCGGCGTGGTCAGCTGGAGCGGATCAGCCGCCCATGCCCGGCGCGGGCTTGGCGGGATCCATGCCGGGACTCGGCCCAGGCGCGGGGGCCGGCGCGGGCGTCGGCGGGGCTGCGCCGTTCTTGCCGGGAGCGACATCCATGCCCGGAGGTACGTCCATGCCGGGAGGCGGCGCCGGCGCGGGAGGAGCCGCGCCGTTCATCCCAGGGGGGGCGTCCATCCCCGGAGGGGGCACGTCCATCCCGGGCGCGGGGACCTCGGGGGCGGGGACGGCGGGCCCGACGTCGTTCGAGAGCGCGACCCCGAAGATCGCGTCCTTGTGCGCGCCGACCTGCGACCACGTCGCCTCGGGCCGGCCCTTCGCCCACATCATCAGGGCGCCGTCGGCGGTGCCCGCGACGATCCACTGGCCGTCCTTCGAGACGGTGACGCACGTAGGGACCTTGCCGCCCGTGGCGTAGATGGCCATGGGCTTGCCGTCGCCCGTGCCGAGCGCCTCGAGCTCCTGCGCGTCGCCCGCCACGTAGAGCACGGAGCCCTCGGGGGAGAGCGCGAGCCCCGACACGGCCTTGGCCTTCGGGGTCCACGTCCCGATCGTGCGGCCGTCGGCCGTGTCGAGCGCGCGCACGGAGCCGTCGCGGGCGCCCGCGTAGAGCGTCTTCCCGTCGGAGT
>JAYTCP010000520.1:0-3762 GCA_043736435.1 Planctomycetia bacterium
CGCGGGCGGCGGCTCCTCCGGCGGCGGCGGGGGGCTCGGGGGCGGGGTCGGGGGCGGGGCCGGAGGCGGCGTGGGTGGCGGGGGGGGCGCCGGGAGCGGAGGGAGCGGGAGGATCGGGAGGAGCGGCGCGAGCGGGCTCGCGCCGAGCTGGGTCCACGGATCCTCCAAGCGCCCGGCCACGACGAGGAGGCCGAGCCCGGCGCGCACGCGTGCCGCGAGCGCCGCGAGCGCGTACGCGTCGAGGCCGGGGGCTGCGTCGGCATCGAGGACGACCAGGTCGAGCGCGTTCGGGCTTCCGAGGGCTCCGGCCGCCTCGCCCGGCGGCGCGACCACGGTCTGGAAGCCCTGGGACGCCAGCAGCCGCCGCACGTCGAAGGCGGCATCCGAGGTGACGACGAGCGCGCGGGGCGGCGCGGCGACGCGGACGAGCGTCCGCCGCACGGTGGGCGGCGTGCCCGCGGGCGCTCCCGGGCCCGGGTCGAGCACGAGCGCCACCTCGTGGAGCCCCGGTGGCAGCGCGAGCCCCTCGAACGCCAGCTCGGGGGCTCCCGCGGGCGCGGGGCGTCGTTCGCGCTCCGCGCCGTCCACCAGCAGCCGGACCTCGGCCCCGTCGAGGACGTCCCGCAGCGCCACGCGCACGTCGAGGCGACCCCGCACGAGATCGGGCACCTCGAGGTCGTCGATGGCGGCGCCCGGGGCCGCGGGCGGCGGAGGTGGCGGCACGAGCGCGCCGCGGACGGCGATGCCCGCGCCGGACAGCTCCCGGGTCGCCGCGGACACGCCCGCGAGGGGCGCGTGCCCGTCGGTGGCGAGCACGACCGCGCCGGTCGCATCCGCCCCGAGGGCGAGCCGCGCCGTGGAGAGCGCGTCCGCGAGCGATCCGTCACGACCCACGGCTCCGGGCTCGGGAAGCGGCGCCGCCGGATCGAAGCGCGTGGGGGGCTGCGTCGCGAGGACCCCGATCACGTCGGCGCCTTCGCGATCCGCGCCCGCGCGCACGCGCACGAGGAAGCGCTCCACCCCGGCGCGACCGGCCGCGGTCGAGAGCGACCGCGGGTCGAGCACCGTCACGAGGCGGCGGGGCGCCGGCGCGTCGAGCGCGAGCGTCGGGCGCAGCCACGCGACCGCCACCGCGGCGAGCAGGAGCGCGCGCACGAGCGTCCGCGCGACGCGCCGGCCTCGCGAGCCGGGCCGGCGCGCCTCGAGGAGCGCCACGAGGAGTGCCGCTGCCGAAAACGCCAGCGCGACCGGGACGACCGGTCCGTCGATGCGGAGCGGTGGGAGCGCGCCGAGCGCCGCCGTGGCCGATCCCGGCCCCACCGGTCTACTTGGGCGCCGGGACGAGCGGCGCCCGGACGAGCACGGGGTCGCCCCAGTCGGCGCGGTCGACCTGGTGCTGGCCCTCGCCGAAGTCCACCTCGAGGACCAGGGTCTTCGCGCCCGTGACGCCGAGAGGGCCGACGACCCTCGCGGCCTCGCCGCCCCGCACGCTGCCCGCGCTCGTCCAGACGGGCTTGCCGTCCACCAGCACGCGCGCCGTGACGTCCCCCATCGGGCCGTCCTCGGGAACGAGGGTCCTGTCGTCGTCGATGCCGAAGCGGGACTCGAACGAGGTGTAGGCCCCGCCCAGCGGAATCGTCAGGATGCTCTTCGCGTGGACCGCGAACCCGTGCCGGAACGGCGTCCCGGCGATGCGCAGGGGGCAACCCCACAGGGTGCGGTCGACGCGGGCGCCGTACCAGGGATCGAGGAAGCTCGGGTCGAGGACGTCGTCCGTGTAGTAGGGCACCCGCTCGGAGGTGAATGGAAGTCGGCTGGCGTAGGTGAAAGCGCCGCCCCACCAGCGGATCGTGGCCACGGCCTCGCGAGGCACCAGGAGCGCGAGGCCGGCCCGCGTGGTCACCCGGAGCGTCTTCGCGTCGCCCTCGACGGAGGCCGCCGTCAGGCGCGAGCCTCCGACCGTGTCGATCTCGGCCGTTCGACCCTCCGGAACGGGCAGCGCCGGCTCGTCGATGTGCAACACGACGAGCTCGACCCACGGCACCGTGCGCTTGTCGCCGTCGCGGTCGAGCGTCACCCCGGAAAGGGTCGCGTGGTCGAGGGTGCCGGCGAACGCGTCGCCCGAGGTCGCGTACGCGACGTCGGTCTTCGCGCGGGGCGGACGGTGCCGCGCGGGCTCGTCGCACGCGCCGCGGCCCGGACGTTCCGTCTCGATGCGGCGCACGTCGTCGAACCGCAGCCGGAGCGCCGGCATGTCGGGGGGCTTCACGTCGAGCCCGTCGGCGTCGGCGCCGACCAGCACACCGCGCAACAGCTCGTCCCCGCGGAGGACGACCCGAAGGCCGACGGCCTTCTCGGGAAACGACGGCGGCGGCGCGTCGGGCGCGAACCGCACCTCGCGCACGCCGTCGAGGGGAAGCGCCTCCTTGCCCTCCAGGGACAGCGCGTCCGCGGTGCACCCCGAGAACGTCCCTTCGAAGGCCGCCCCCTTCACCGGCACGACGCGGACGCCGGCCGCTCCGCCGGGGCCCGCCAGCGCCACGGTCACCGGGTGAAGCCCCATCGGGTGAAGCCCCATCGGGGCGAGCCCGAGAACGGAGACGAGCCCGGCGGCCTGGGAGAGAGAGCGGGTCGCGCGTCGAAGGAGGGGCTGCATCGGTCGGATTCTCGGGACGACGGGGGGGAGCGTCAAGGCAGGTCGAGTCCGGGGAGCGCTTGGAGGATGCGGGCGAGCCGCCGGTCCGACCGGCGGAGGACGGCGCGGCGGGGCCTCGGGCGCCCCCGTCAAGGCCCGCGCAGATGGCCGGGAAGCCCTGTGGCGCGATTGCATCCCCTGCGGACGGCGTGTACGTTTGGCCCCTGCGCCCGTCGTTCCCTCGCCGCCCCCGCGGAGGCTCGCCCTCGGCTCGCCCATGTCCGACGCCTCCTCCGCCTCGACGCTCCGCGTCACCTGCGTCGGCCGTACGGTCACCGGCAAGGTCCGTAAGAACAACGAGGACAACCTCTGGGCGGCCACCGTCGGGGACCCCGCCGCGGGCGCGGGCGACCGCGAGGTCTCCGGCGGGGGTCTCTACCCGGGCTTCCTCCTCGCGGTGGCCGACGGGATGGGCGGGGCCAAGGCGGGGGAGGTCGCGAGCCGGCTCGCCGTGGAGACGCTGGCCGAGGAGCTCTCGCAGCGCACCCGCGCCGTCGGCTTCGAGCCCCGCGACGTGGCCCCGCTCGGCGAGGCCGCGATCCACGCCGCGAACGACCGCATCCTCCGGGACGGGACGGAGAACGCCTCGCGCGAGGGCATGGGCACCACGCTCACCGTCGCATGGGTGCTCGGACCGCAGGTCCATCTGTTCCAGGTGGGGGACAGCCGCGCCTACCTCTTCCGCGAGGGGCGCCTGCGCCAGCTCACGAAGGACCAGAGCCTCGTCGAGAAGCTCGTGGACGACGGCATCCTCACGAAGGAGGAGGCCGAGCGCGTCGCGGGACGCCACATCATCCTCCAGGCGCTCGGGAGCGAGGAGCGCCTCGCGGTCGAGCGGGGCGTCGAGCCCCTGAAGGACGGCGACATCCTCCTCCTCTGCACGGACGGCCTCTCGGGCCTCGTGCGGCACGAGGCGCTCGAGTCGGCCATGCGCAAGGGCTCGCCCTCGCTCGATGGCCTGTGCACGAAGCTCATCGAGATGGCCGAGGGCGAGGGCGGCACGGACAACATCACGGTCCTGCTCGCGCGGGTCAACCGGGGCTGGGGCGGGTAGGCGGCGGCGCGTC
>JAYTCP010000521.1:0-3744 GCA_043736435.1 Planctomycetia bacterium
TGCTCGTTCACCCACACGAGGTCGCCCACCGTGCCCGCCTCCGCGCGCCCGTCGCGCAGCGCCTCGAGCACGTCGAGCTCGCTCGAGCCCGTGTCGCCGTGTTTGCCGAGGTCGGTGTCGAACGGGAGGACCTTGCACTTCGCGAGGTCGACGCCGGCCTCCGCGAGGAAGTGGAGCGGCAGGATGCGCGCCTGGGTCGAGTCGCGGCTGCCCACGGCGAGGGTCTTCCCCGCGAGGTCGGCGATGCCGCGGATCCCCGCGTCGGTGCGCACGACGACCTTGCTCCGGAAGTCCCGGTCGCTGTCCCGCATGCCGAGCGAGAGCGACGTCTCGTCGGTGCGCCTGCGCACGCGCACGTGCGCGAGGGGCGTGTTCCACGCGACGTCCACGTGGCCGGCGAGGAGGGCTTCCACCTGCCGTTCGTAGTTGCTGAACAGGGCGAAGTCGAGCGGGCAGCCCTGCGCGCGGAAGTGCTCGCGGATGCCCTCCCAGATCGTGACGACCTTGGGATCGTAGGCGACGGCGCCGAGGACGAGGGTGCGCATCGCGTCTCCTAGCCGAAGAGCGGCAGGCCGGTGAGGGCCTTGCCGACGAAGTCGTGGAGATGGTCGACGGTGGGCGCCATGACCCACCCGGCGCGCGCGTCGCGGAAGACGCGCTCGAGGGGCAGGTGCTTGCTGAAGGCGGCTCCGCCGCAGGCCTTCATGGCCAGGTCGGTGACGTCCACCGCCGCCTGGAGCGCCGCGAGTCGCGCCTGCAGCACGAGGAGAGGCGTGTCCTCCGCGGGCGCGCCCATGGAGGCGATCGTGCGGCCGAGCAGCGAGCGCGAGAGCTCGGTGCGGACGCTCATCTCGGCGAGCCGCGCCCGCAGCCCGGGATAGTCGCGGAGCTTGCCGCCCGTGTGCTCGAACCCGGCCTCGGACAGGTGCTTCGCGGTCGCGGCGACGGCGGCGCGGCACAGACCGTGCGCCATGGCCGCGGTGCCGACGGAGAACCAGGGCAGGACCAACTCGAGCATGCCCGGGGCCCCCTTCCCGAGCTCCGTCAGGAGGTCGCCCTTCGCCACGTGGAGGCCCTCGAAGGTCACGGGGGCCGAGTCGTTGCCCCGCAGGCCGAGCCCCGACCACGGGCCGGAGATCCGCACGCCCTTCGCGCCCTTCCGCACGAGGTAGAGGGCCGACTCGAGAGGAGAGCCCGCCTTGGGCGCCTGCGCGGAGGAGACGTAGGAGTCGGCGCGCGCAGCCGTCGTCACCCAGGACTTCGCCGCCGACGTGGTGAAGTTCGCACCCTCCGTCGCGAGCTGGGACACCGGAGCCCAGAAGTGGCTCCGGCTCCCCTTCTCCGAGAACGCGAGCGTGGTCAGGTGCGTGCCCGCCGCGATGGCCCGCAGCAGCGCGTCCTTGTCCCCGAGGGTCGTGGACGCGGCGATGGGCTGGGCGGCCGTCACGTGCATCACGTAGACCATGGCCGTGCTGCCGCAGGCCGTGGCGAGCTCCTCGACGGCGGCGGCGAAGGCCCCCGGCCCCTGGCCGAGCCCCCCCTTGTCCTTGGGGACGCAGAGCCCGAGCAGGCCCTCCTTGGCGAGCGCCGCGACGCTCTCCTCGGGGAACCGCCCCTTCGCGTCCACGTCCGCGGCGTGGCGCTCCGCAATCGTCTTCACGCGCGCCACCGCGCCCGAGAGCAGAGCCGCTGCCGCAGAATCGATCCCGTACACGTGAGCCATGGCCGTCCGCGCCTCCCGCCGTCCCGGGACGGCGCGACACGCGCTCGACGCCTAGACGGCCCGTTGCCTCGAATCTGGATTGCCCAACGACACGCGATGGCGGCTATGGCATCAGCCGAAGCCGGACGGCTGCCGGTCGGCGGGGTGTCGGGGCGTGCTCACGAGCCGGAGTGTACTCGCCCGCTCGGGGCGGGAGCCAGGGGGCGGGCGACTCGGCGACTCCCCCCGGAAGGGTCCGCCTCGCCGGGGAAAGCCGCAGACAGCGGGGGGGGCGGGCGGTACCTTTCGCGGCTTCCATCCCCTGGAGCGGCCCGTTGGCGAAGACGTACGAGGAGTTCATCCGCGACGCGAAGACTCGCATTCGCGAGATCGGGCCGCGCGAGGCGCGCGCCCGCTACGACGCCGACGACGGATGCCTGTTCCTCGACGTGCGGGAGCCGAACGAGGTGGCCGACGGGACGGTCCCGGGCGCCCTCGCCCTCCCGCGGGGGATGCTCGAGGGTCACGCCCTCGACACGGTCCCCGACCTCGACTGGGAGATCGTCGTGGTATGCGAGAAGGGCAACCGCTCGGCCCTGGCCGCCGACACCCTGGCGATCATCGGCTTCACCCGGGTGACGAGCCTCGCCGGAGGCCTCCTGCGGTGGAAGGCCGAGGGGCACCCCCTCGGCGCGCCTCGCGTCCTGTGATCATGAGGGGCGCCCTCGAACCATGAAGCACGTCCTCGTCGTCTTCGGCACGCGCCCCGAGGCCATCAAGATGGCCCCGGTCGTGGCGGCGCTGCGCGCGCGGGGGGATGCCCTGCGCACGACGGTGTGCGTGACGGCGCAGCACCGCGAGATGCTCGACCAGGTGCTCGACCTCTTCGGCGTCGTCCCCGACGTCGACCTCGGCCTCATGCGCGCGGGGCAGACGCTGGCCGAGATCACCGCGTCGATCCTCACGGCCGTGGACGCGGTGCTGAAGTCGCGCCAGCCCGACGTGGTCCTCGTCCACGGCGACACCACGACGGCCCTCGCGGCGGGGCTCGCGGCGTTCTACCGCCAGGTCCCCGTGGCACACGTCGAGGCGGGCCTGCGCTCGGGCCGGCTCGACGCCCCGTTCCCCGAGGAGCTCAATCGCGTCGTGGTCGACCGCCTCGCGACCCACCACTTCGCCCCCACGCCGGGCGCCGCAGAGAACCTGCGCCGGGAGGGGGTCGACGAGCGCTCGATCCTCGTCACGGGGAACACGGCCATCGACGCGCTCTTCGCGGCCCGCGGCCGGCTCGCCCACACCGAGGTGCCGGTGCGCGCGATCCTCGGCGACTCCCAGCGGCTCGTGCTCGTCACGGCGCACCGCCGCGAGGCGTTCGGCAAGCCGTTCGCCGACGTGTGCTCCGCCCTCCAGGCGCTCGCGCTGTCGCATCCCGACGTCGCCTTCGTGTACCCGGTGCATATGAATCCGCAGGTGCGGGGCCCGGCGCGCGAGCGCCTGACCGCCCCGAACGTCCACCTGCTCGAGCCGGTCGACTACGCGTCCCTCGTGTGGCTCCTCGACCGGGCCGAGATGGTGCTCACCGACTCGGGCGGCATCCAGGAGGAGGCTCCCGCCCTCGGGAAGCCGGTCCTCGTGCTCCGCGACGTGACCGAGCGCCCCGAGCTGATCGAGGCCGGCGGCGGGCTGCTCGTGGGGACGAACCCGGAACGGATCGAGGCCGAGGCCGGCCGGCTCCTGAACGACCCGGCCCACCGCACCGCCATGGGCCGCCCCCGCGCGCTCTTCGGCGACGGCCGCGCCGCCGTCCGGATCGCCGCGCGCCTCGCGGGCGAGGCCGTCCGGCCGTGGGCCCCCACCCCCGACGCCGCGCCGGTCCCTGCGATCCCTGCCTCGCTGCTCACGGCACCCGTCCTCCCGCCGCCCGTCCTCAAGGCGCCCGGGCCCACGCCGATGGACGCGCGCGCCGCGGCGGCCGCGCCGGGCGCCGGGACGAACGGCGGCGGACCCGGGCCCCGCAGCGCGCCGCGATGACCGCGCCCCAC
>JAYTCP010000522.1:0-6090 GCA_043736435.1 Planctomycetia bacterium
GTCGAGCGGCCGGCGGCCGACGGCGCGTCCGAGACCGACGTGGTCGTCCTGAAGGCCCCGTCGACCCCGGACCCACGCTCGTGGTTCGTACCCGCCGCGGCGGTGCGCATCCCGTGCGACGGGCCCGCCGCCGGGGCGCGCGCGACCGCCGGCGCGCTCGCCGTGGGGCGGTTCGGGGCGTCGGGCCCGGCGCGCCTGCGCTTCCTCGGCGCCGAGGGAGCCCTCGACCTCGACGCCGACGGCAAGGCGCTCGAGGGCGCCCCGACCGGCGCGACCCTCGTCGGCCGCAGCCCCGGCGCCCCCCTCGTGTTCTGGGAGGGCGTCTCCGACCTCGACGGCGACGGGCGCGACGAGTGCTTCGTGCCCGACGCGTCGGGCGCGCTCGTCGTCGCGGGGCTGCTCCACGGCGTCAAGAACGAGGCCAGGCAGAGCCCCACCGACCTGGCGCTGCGCAAGGTCTCGGTGCCCACCCTCCTCGCCGCCGACGTCGACGGCGACGGGCGCAAGGAGCTGCTCCACCTCGAGGGCAGCACCCTGGTGATCGAACGGTTGGGCGCGACCGCCGAGGCGACGGCGCCGAGGCCCACGGTGCGCGTGGCGCTGCCCTTCCTCGTCCCGGATCCCGCCCGGCCCCCGGAGGAGATCCGCTCGCCGCGCCTGTCCGTCGCGGACGTCGACGGCGACCGCAAGGCCGATCTCCTCGTCACCCTCGTCCAGGGACGCGCCGACAAGGTCGGGGGCCTGCGGACGGCCTTCTACTACTTCCCTGGCCCGTTCGTCAACCCCGACGGCGCCCTGATCGAACCGAAGGCCCGCCTCGACACGGAGTCGGTGGCCCTGCACCCGCGCTTCGTGGACGTGGACGGCGACGGACGCCTCGACTACGTGGCCGACTCGATCCGCGGCAACATGCTCGACCTCATCCAACGCGTGATGGGCAAGGAGCCCGACATCACGTTCACGGTCTTCCGCTTCGACGCCGCCGCGGGCACGTTCGAGCGCACGCCGTACGTGACGAGGAAGCTCCCCTACAGCGGGGGCGAGGCGCGGGGCAACACGTTCGGCCGCTCGGGCTGGTTCGAGGGCGACTTCGACGGCGACGGCGTGAAGGACCTGCTCGACCTCGGCAACCTGACGGGCGTCGCGATCTGGAAGGGCGGTCGCGGGGAGGGTGCCTTCGAGGAGGCCCTGCTCGGGCGCGTCACCGTGGACAAGGACAAGTCCCTCGTGGCCGACGCCGTCGTCGCCGACCTGAACGCCGACGGCCGCGCGGATGCCGTCCTGTGGACCGAGGACGCGCTGTACCTCGTCGTCTCGAAGGGGGCGAAGTGACGCCCCGCACGCTCCGCTCGACCCGCACGCGCGCGCGCACGATGGCGACGGGCCTCGCCGCCGTGCTCGCGCTCGTCGGCGCGGGCAGCCCCCGCACGGCACGGGCCGGCGACGGGCCCGGCCCCACGGTCCTCGACGCGCCCCCGACGGTGGAGGGCCTGCGCCTCGCGGACGTCGACGGCGACGGGATCCTCGACGTGCTCACCGTCGGGGGTCGCGAGATCCGCGCGTTCCCGGGCCGCAAGGACGGGCGCGTGGCCGCGGCGCCGGCGTACGCCTTCACGCTCCCGCCCGACGCGACGTTCGCGTGGCCCGCGCCAAGGCGCGCCGGCTCGGACGAGCCCCCCGCCCTCCTCGCCCTGGGCGCGAAGCAGATCCTGCGCCTGCGGGCGGGCTTCCCGCCCGTGGTCGAGGAAGGCGTCACGAGCGCGGTCCCCTGGGCCGACCCGGCGCACGCCGTGCTGACCGAGTTCGTGCGCGGGAAGGCGCTCGTCCTCCCGACGGCGGCCGGCTTCCGCTGGATCCCCGACCTGGTCGCGGCGCGCCGGACCGTCTTCGACCTCGACCTTCCGCCGGTCCGGAAGGTTACGCCGCCCGGCCCGTTCCTCGAGGACGTGGCGCTCCTCTCCTCCTCCTGGCCCTCGCCGACGCTCGTCGGAGCGGGTCCCCTCGGCGGCCCGGCGGTGTTCGCCGTGGGAGCGCAGGCGATCCACGCGTTCACGCGCCTAGGCGAGCGGATCGACCACGTCGCCTGGCCCACGGCCTTCCTCCCTCGCCGCGGCGAGCACCGCGACATGCTCGTCGACCTCGACGCCGACGGGATCCCCGACCTCTGCCACGAGGCGACGACGAACGATTCGGGCACCTACGCCTTCTTCCGCGTGCCGACCCCCGCGGCCCTCCCTCCGGGCGCGACGCCCGCGGGCGCGCGGTCAGGCGGCGATCTGCGGCCCGTCCGGGGCACCATCCGGCTGAAGGGCTTCCAGTTCCCCCCCGACTACGTCGACCTGGACGCCGACGGTCTCCAAGACTTCGTGGTGACCACGATCGACATCGACGGCGGCAACGTCATGCGCGCCGTGATGAAGGGCCGCGTCGTCGCGAAGACCCGCGCCTGGCGCAACCGCGGTGGGACCGGCGACTTCTTCCTTCCCTCCCCCGACGCCGAGGTCGACTCCGAGATCGGCGTCCGCATCCTCTTCACGTTCTCCGGCTCCATCGAGGTGAAGCGCTCGTTCACGATCCTCGCCACGGCGGACGTGGACGGCGATCGCCGCAAGGACCTGGTGATCCGGAGCGGGCCCGAGACCCTGAGCGTCTACGCGGGCGTCACGGACGGGGTGTGGGCCAAGGAGCCCCGAACCGTGCGCATCCCGGCGGTGGGCTCGAGCCCCGACGTCGAGGGCTACGTCGGCGACCTGACCGGGGACGGCAAGGACGACCTGGTCCTCCTCTACCGCGCGCCCCCCGGCGGGGCCGATCGCACCGTGGTGCTGCCGATGCGGTAGTCGCCCGGTCCGGGGAGGGAAGCGCCTCACGCCGTCGTCCAAGCCCGGGCGGGAGTATCCTGCCCGCGCCGCCATGTCCCCCACGCCCCCCGCGCCCCCCCGATCGTCCCCCCGTTCCCCCGCCGGCGAGCGCGGGTTCGCCCTGCTGCTCGTGCTGCTGATGACCACGATCGCGATCATCGTGGTCGCCGAGCTCGCCTACCAGGCCGGCCTCGAGATCCTCGCGGCGAACAACGTCAGCGACCAGGGCCTGATCGAGTACTCGATCGACGGCCAGTTCGAGATCGCGCTCGCGTACTTGAAGCTCGACAAGAAGTCGAGCGAGAAGGACATCGATTCCGACTCCGAGACGTGGAACGGCTCGGAGGTCCGCCAGCGCACCGACGGCGACGTGGCCCTCTCGATGCGGATCTACGACGAGTCGGGCAAGTTCAACCTCGTCCGGCTCGCCACGGGCAACGAGGCGCAGCAGCTCCGGGCGAAGGAGGTCTTCGTCCGGATCCTCGACCTCTTCCGCGACGGGATCGCGGACGACAAGCTGAAGGGCGGCGACCTCAACCAGAGCGAGGCGGAGGACGTCGCCGACCGCGTCATCCGGTACATGAAGCGCGAGGGCGCGACGGGCCAGGTGCCCAAGCCGAAGACGCTGCCGGCGGGCGTGCCGCTGCTCCTCGACGAGATCCAGTTCGTCGACTCGAAGGACAACCACATGATGGACGTCCTGATGGTCGACCTGAAGGTGAAGGACCAGGTCGCGCCGGGGCTCCACCGCTACGTGACGGTCTACGGCTCGCAGCGCATCAACGTGAACACGGCGTCGATCGTCGTGCTCAAGGCGCTCTTCTCGCAGACGGGCGACCAGACCTACGCGCAGTCCATCATCGACCGGCGGCGCGGGCAGGCCGAGGCGGCGAGCTCGAGCTCCTCGATGTCGGGCTCGTCGGGCAGCACGTCGGGCACCTCCGAGACCGGCGCGGGCAACCCGTTCGAGACCGTCCAGGCCCTCGTCGACGGGAGCGTGAACGGCCTGACGGACGACATCCTGCGCAAGAACGGGATCGACGCGGCCGTCGAGCTCGACGTGAAGAGCGACGTCTTCGGGGTCCGCATCCAGGGCGCGACGAAGCGCACGCAGCGCGACGAGCTCTACGTGGTGGAGCGCGCGAAGGCGACCGACGGCACCGTGGGCTTCCGGTTCCTGCTCCACCAGGAGCGGACCGACCCGCTGCTCGCGACCGAGGACGACAAGACGGACACGACGGGCACGTAGCCGGTCGGGGGCCCGGTCAGGGGGCGGAGGAGGGGGGCGGCGGGGGCCGCGGGGGACTCTTCAGGGCCGCGGTCACGCGCTCGAGGAGCTCGCGCTCGCCCTCGGCGACCTCGAGCACCACGTCGACGGCCACGAGCCCCGCCGGCAGGCCCGCGCGCCCGGACAGCTTGACGAGGTCCTTGAGCGTCACGACCACGCGGTCGGCGCCCTCCGCCGCGGCGGCCGCGGCGACCGCGGCCATCTCGGCGTCCGTGGGACGGTGATGGTCGCGGGCGAACGTGGTGCCGACGACTCGGGCCCCGAGGTCGCGGAGCGTCCCGGCGAACGCCTCCGGATTGCCGATCCCGGCCCACGCGTGGACCGCGGCGCCGCGCAGGCCGGAGAGGGGGCTCTCGCCGCCCTTCGGGCCGAGGAGCGCCCGCGGCCGAAGGCGGGCGACGGCGACCACGGCGTCCGGCGCCAGCGCGGCCACGCGCGCGCGCAGGGCGGCCAGCGCCGGCGCGGTGACGCGCTCGGCGCGGGAGATCACGACGGCCCCGGCGCGCGCGAGCGCGGCCGGGCGCTCGCGGAGGAGGCCGCGCGGCAGGAGGTGCCCCCTGCCGAAGGGGTCCGTCGCGTCGAGGAGGACGATGTCGAGGTCGCGGCGGAGGCGGAGGTGCTGGAAGCCGTCGTCGAGGAGGAGCACGTCGATCTCGTGGTGGGCCGCGAGCAACGACGCGCCGCCCCGGACCCGGTCGGGCGTCTCGACCTGAGGGACCGAGGGGCCGAGGAGGGCTGCGCGCACGGCTCCCTCGTCGGAGAGGAGGGATCCCTCCGCGCGGGCTCCGTAGCCGCGCGAGAGCACGCCGGGCCGCTTCCCCGCCGCGAGCAGGGCCCGCGCGAGCCAGACGGTGAACGGAGTCTTGCCCGTGCCGCCAGCGGTCAGGTTCCCCACGGAGACGACGGGGACCGGGAGGGCGTGCCGTGCGCGGAGGCCCGCGGCGAAGGCGGCGCGCCGCAGCGCGGCCGCCGCGCCGAACACCGCGGAGCCGGCGGCGAGCCCGAGGCGGGCCGCGACGCCGAGCGCTCCCCCCTTGCCGGCCTGGATCTCGCGGAGGTTCGCCACGGGGGGAATCCTACGTCCCGCGCCGGCGCGCACCGCAGCACGTCCCGACGGGTGCGTCGGCCCCGTCGCGACCCGGGTGCCCATCGGCGCCTCTGCCCCTTCGGTCCCGGTGCCCCCTTCGGTCCCGGTGTAACGACGACGGGCGACGCGGAGTGCGTCGCCCGTCCCGGCGCCAATTGGAGCGATCGGGAGCTTGCGTAGCGCCCCTCGGCTCGGTCTCGAGGCGCGTGCGGCCTCCCGTCGCGGACTACTTCGGCAGCTTCAGGCGCGTGCCGGCGTGCAGGTGGTCGGGATCGTCGATCGCGCTGAAGTTCTCGATCCAGATGTCCTGCCAGCGACCGGCGTTGCTGTAGGCGCGCTTGCTGATGCCCGGGAGCGTGTCGCCCTGGCGGACGACGTACACCGTACCGGGGCGAAGCTCGGCGGGCGTCGTCGGACGCACGGTCGCGGGGCCGGGGACGCCCGCGGCGGGCGGCGCGAGCGCGGCAAGCTCGGGCATGACGAGCTTCGTGCCCTCGCGCATGCGGGGCGGGTCGACCGCGGGGTTCGCCTTGATGATCGCGTCGATCGCGCGCTGGCCGACGCCCGGGTACTCGATCTTCGCGATCTTCGCGATGGTCTCCCCCGCGGCGACGACGTGGAACCGCGGCTCGGGCGGCTTTGCCGAGGCGCTATCGGGCAAGGGGGAGGGCGCCGGCGGCGTGACGTCCCCCGCCACGAGCTGGGATCCGGCCGTGGGCTGCTTGAAGAAGTCGTTGAAGACCGAAGAGGGGTCCACCGGCTTCGGAGGCGCTCCGCCAATCACCTTGCCGCCGGCGAGATTCAGCGCCGGACCGGGGATGTCGACGCGCGGCCCCGCCTTGGGGTTCGCCGGC
>JAYTCP010000523.1:0-3687 GCA_043736435.1 Planctomycetia bacterium
GCTCGATCGGGTGCTACCAGGGCTTCCAGGTGAAGGGGGGGGCGGAGGGGGTGGGCCGCACCACCACGCAGGCCGTCGTCTCGAGCATCCTCCTCATCATCGTGGCGGATGCGATCCTCAACTACTGGCTCCTGTTCGGATAGGGTGGGAGACGCCGCACCATGCACACCAAGAACGCCGAGTTCAAGGCCGGACTCACCCTTCTCGTGGGGATTGGCGTGTTCCTGGGCTTCCTCTTCTACGCCAGCGGCGCCAAGTCGCCGTGGGCCGAGTACCGGCACCTGCGGCTCCGCTTCAAGCAGGGCTTCCTCGCGCCCACGGTCGGCGACCCGGTGGTGATGAACGGCGTGGAGGTCGGCCGCGTCGAGACGGTGAGCCAGGCGACGGAGGAGCGCCGCGGCGCGAGGCTCACCCTGGCCGACCGGGCGACGCTCAAGCTGAAGGACGGGGAGGACGGAGTCGCCCGCGAGATCTACGTCCTCGCCGTGGTCCGCATGGAGCCGGGGCAGGTCGTCCCGCGGGGCACCACAGCCGAGATCTCCGAGTCCCTCGTCGGCAGCCGCAAGCTGAAGCTAAAGCCCGGGCTCTCCGTCGAGAACATCGAGGACAAGGACACGGTCGCCGAGCCCATCCCCACGGTGGCGGCCGGCGACTTCACCGACCTCCAGCGCTCCGTCCAGGACCTCGCCGACAAGGTGACCGGCCTCGTCGAGCAGGGCTCGGGCGTCCTCGAGGAGGTCACGAAGGCCCTCGCAGACGTGCGCGGCCTGATCGCGGACCTGCGAGCAAAGGTGGACCAGGTCGACGTGGCCGGCATCCAGGGCAACGTGCTCGAGGCCAGCAAGGCGCTGCGCACCACGCTCGAGAAGGCGTCCGCCCAGGTGGACGCCATCGCCAGGAAGGTGGACGCCGCCGCGGGCAACGTGGAGACCCTGACGGGCCGGGGCGTCGAGGTGGTCGACGCGACGGGCAAGGACGTCCACGAGCTGCTGGCGAGCCTCAAGGCGCTCGTCGCCCGCCTCGACGGGATCGTCATCGACGCGCAGCCGAAGATCTCCGCCACGTTCGACAACGTCCTCGCGGCGAGCGCCTCGGTGACCCGTCTGGGCGAGGACCTCGAGGCGATCGGTCCCCGCCTGAACGGGATCCTCGGCGACGCGGGCGGCGACCTCTCCGGCGTGCTGAAGAGGTTGAACGAGGTGGGGCACAACCTGGCCGACGCTTCCGAGGACGTGCGCGCCCACCCGTGGAAGCTCCTGAACAAGCCCGACGACAAGGAGATCGCGTTCGAGAACCTCCGGAACGCCGCCAGCAACTTCGTGCGCGCCTCCGGGGCCGTCCAGCAGACCATCGCCGACCTGAAGGCGCTCGAGGCCCGGACCGACCTCGGCACCGACGCGCAGAAGCGCCTGCTCCAGGCTGCGTTCGTGCGCCTCCAGACGGACCTCGCCAAGTACGGGGACGCGGAGAGCCGGTTCACGGGCCTGTTGCGCACGTCGGGGCCCGCCGGGCCCGTGCAGCCGCCGGGCCGCTGACCGCCGCGCCGCTGACCGCCGCGCCGCAGGGCGGCCCCCCGTGTTCTCGTAGGGGGTGCCGCGGCGGTCTCCTATCCTCGGGGGGCCGCGCGTCCGGTCCCCGCGCGAGAGAGGACTTCCCCCCATGCGCAAGGTCGCCATCATCGGCGGAGGCAACGTCGGCGCCACGGCCGCCTGGCAGATCGCCTCGCGCGACGTCGCGGACGTCGCCCTCTACGACATCCTCCCGGGCGTGCCCGCGGGCAAGGCCCTCGACATGACGCAAGCCGGCCCCGTCTTCCACTTCGACGCCCGCGTCGAGGGGTCGGACGACATCGCCGTCATCGGCGGGGCGGAGGTGGTGGTGGTGACCGCGGGCTTCCCGCGCAAGCCCGGCATGGACCGGATGGACCTCCTCAAGAAGAACGTCGAGATCGCCAAGAGCGCGGCGCTGGGCATCAAGCAGCACGCCCCGAACGCCGTGGTGGTGGTCATCACGAACCCCCTCGACGTCATGACGTGGGTCATCAAGACCGTCACGGGCTTCCCGAAGGAGCGCGTCGTCGGCATGGCGGGCGTCCTCGACACCGCGCGCTTCGCCACGTTCATCGCGATGGAGCTCAAGTGCTCCCCGAAGGACGTGCGGCCCATGATCCTCGGCGGCCACGGCGACACGATGGTGCCGCTCGCGCGCTTCAGCACGGTGAACGGCGTCCCGCTGTCCGAACTGATGCCCGCCGAGACGCTCGCGCGCCTCGCCGACCGCGCCCGCAACGGCGGCGCCGAGATCGTCAAGCTGCTCGGCACGGGCAGCGCCTACTACGCGCCCGCCGCGAGCGCGACCCTCATGGTCGAGGCGATCCTCGGCGACACCGGCCGCATCGTCCCCGCCAGCGCCTACCTCGAGGGCGAGTACGGCTTCTCCGGGATCTACCTGGGCGTACCCGTGGCGCTCGGCAAGGGCGGGGTGCGTCGGATCGTACAGCTGCCCCTCGACGCCGCCGAGAAGGCCGCGCTCGCCAAGAGCGGCGAGAGCGTCAAGACCGGCATCGCCGAAGCCAAGCCTCTGCTCGCCTGAGGGTACGACCGCGGCCGTCGGATGCCGGGGTTCGCGGCGGGCGAGGGGCGCGCGACGCGGCCCTGGCCCGCCCTCGTCCTCGTCGCCGAGCCTCCTCGTCCTCGGGAGGTTCGTCGACGGGTCTGCAGGACCCGCCCTCCTCACCTCCGCTCCCGCGGCATGCGACGGAACGCGGTCGATGCGTCGGGGGCAGGCCCTTCGGAAGCCAACCAGAGCAGACCGGGGCAGCCCGGGGCAGACCGGGGCGGACCGGGGCGGACCGGAGCAGACCAGAGCAGACCGCAGCGGACCGGAGCAGCCGCGACGCGGAACCCGGTATGCTGGGGTCCGTGAAGCCCCCGGAGCCCGACCACAGAGGCTGCGTTGCGGCGGGGGCACGTCGCCCGCGCCGCGGCGTCGGAGCGCTCTGGGCCGCCGTCGTCGCCGGGGTGCTCGCGCCGTCAGCCGGCTCCCTCGTGGCGCCCGCGCAGGCCGAGTTCGGGCAGGACGAGCGGAAGTTCCCAAACGACGCGTACCCGCAGGAGCTCCGGCGCCGGGTGCAGGAGGCCCTGCTCAAGGGCTCGAACTGGCTGCTGATCCACCAGAAGGACGACGGGTCGTGGGCCTCTCCGTACGGCACGAGCTACCCGATGGGGCCCACGGCGCTGGCGGTCCTCGCGCTCCTCAAGTCCGGCGTGCCGCCGGGGCACCCGCGCATCGAGAAGGCGTTCGCCTACCTGCGAGGTCTTCCCCTCGAACGCACGTACGAGGTCGCGGTCCTCCTCATGACGCTCGACGCGAGGTACGACCCCGCGCCGGACCCCTTCGCCGCCGAGGAGGTCGACCGCTACGGACAGCGCGTGGTGGCCGAGCCGTGCGCCGACCTGATCTCGAAGGAGGACCTCGCCTGGATGAGGCAGGGCGTGGACTTCCTCGTGAAGCACCAGACCACCGGGACCTGGCGCTACCCGAGCGGCGGCTTCGACCTCTCCAACACGCAGTACGCCCTGCTCGGACTGAAGGCCGCCGACCGCTGCGGGCTCAAGGTCCCGACCAGCGTGTGGCTCGACTCCCTCTCCTTCGTGCTCTCCCACCAGGAGGCCGACGGCCCCGAGG
>JAYTCP010000524.1:0-3739 GCA_043736435.1 Planctomycetia bacterium
TGGGCGGGGGGAGGACCGCTTGGAGGTGCGCCCGCCGATGGAGCGCGTCGAAGTCGGCGACGGACGCGTCGGCGTCCTCGTGCCCGGTCCCGTCGAACGTCGCCTTGTACGCGACCTCGTCCATCGGGAGGATCACCGCGAGGAACAGGCGGGTCCGCCCCTGCGCCAGCCCGGCGGGCTCCCCCTCGCGAGCGTCGAGGACGACGCGGGCCACGACGCGATCCGCGCCCTCCGCGAGCGAGGACACGACGAGGACCGGCGTCCGTCGCGGGGCGCCGTCCCCGTGGTCCTTCCCACCCAGGGCGAGGACGCGGGCGAGGGCCTGCTCGACCTCGGCCCGGATCCGCGGGAGCTCCGTCGGCACCGGGTCCCGATGTCCCGCGACGCCCACGACGAGGGGCACGAGCCCCTCGAAGTGGAGGAGCTGCGGGCGTGCGGCGCGCACGGCGGCGTTCGTCTGCGGCTCGCTCATCCCGGGCCTCCCGCGCGCGGGCCCGCGCCCCGCCGCCCCCTCCCCCCTACGCCGGCGTCGGCGCGTAGCTCTTCGGCCGGTGGTTCACCGGCCCCGAGCGGATCACGTTCGCGCGCAGGCCGTGGCCGATGACCTCCTCGGCGCGCTTCCCGTTCGCGATCATCTTCGCGACGTCGATGCCCGTCCTGACGCCCGACTCCTCGAGCAGGCAGACGAGGTCCTCGCTGCACGTGTTGCCGGTGAAGCCGTACTGGTACTTGTTCGCGCCCGTCGCGGGCTGGCCGCCGATGGCGCCGATCGACGTGTCGACGTACTCGAGGCCCAGCTCGAGGGCGGTGAAGCTGTTCACGATGCCGTTCCCACGCGTGTCGTGGAAGTGCGCGATGAGCTTCGCCTTCGGCCAGCGGGCGATGATCTCGCCCAGCCGTTCGCGTACGACCATGGGGTTCGCCGCGCCCGTCGTGTCGCCCAGCATGATCGTCTCGGCGCCTTCGGCGATGTAGAAGCCCACGATGTCGAGGACCTTCGCCATGGGCACGTCGCCGTCGATCGGGCAGCCGTAGACGGTGCCCGCGCAGCCGATGATCTTGATGTCGAGCGCGCGGGCGCGGGCCATGATCGCGGCGTGCTCGCGCTTCGCCTCGTCGTGCTTCATGCGGAAGTTGACGAGGTTGTGCGCCTCGCTCGACGAGATCATGAGGATGATCTCGTTCGCGCCGTAGCCTTCCTTCTGGCAGACCTCGAGCCGGTCGAAGCCCTTCACGTTCGGCATCAGCACGACGTAGCTCACGTCGGGATGGCGCGCGATGCCCTTCATGACCTCCACGCAGTCGGCGAACTGCGGGAGGAGCTTCGGGTGCGAGAAGCTCGTCACCTCGAGCTTGCGGACGCCCGATTCGACGATCCGGTCGATCATCTCGATCTTCTGCTCGGTGGGGATCACCTTCGGGATCGACTGCAGTCCGTCCCGCGCCCAGCACTCGCAGACCGTCACGCGCTTCGGCAAGGCCATGGGAGGTCCTCCGGGGCCCGGTCCGTCGGCGCTTCGCGCGCCGCCGCCCGGGCGGGCCAGCGTACTTGACACTCCCCCGCTGCGGGGAGTCAATGGGGCCCGCACCGCCCGCCCGATCGCGAGGTGCTCGCGGGTTGCCGAGGAGGTCCCGATGGCCGACGCCTTCGACGCGGTTCGCCGACCGTCGCTCCCCGGAGCCCGGTCCCAGCCACCCGGGCCCTCGCGCCTGGGGTCCGCGTCGCCACGTCCCGGTCCCGGGACGGGCGACGTCGAGTCGCTCATCTCCCGCGCGAGGGCCCACGCGCTCGGGCTCGAGTTCCTCCTGCGCGGCGCCCCCGACTCCGTCGCGGTCACCTTCGGGGTCCACGCCTTCGTCGTCGATGCCGCGCGCGACCGCCTGCGCTCCGCCGGCGACCGCGCCCCGTAGCCCCGTAGCTCCCCAGTGCGGCCCCGCGGCCGGGCCGCCCTCAGCTGCCCTCGTCGGGGCACATCGCGCGTCCACCGGCCGCGAAGCGAGCCTTCCACGCGCGCCGATAGCGCTGGTAGAGGACGTCCTCCCGGGACTCGTCGTAGACGTAGAGCCCGAAGGCCGTGCGGTCGCGCTTCCGGAGGCGGTCGGCCATCTCGCCCACGGTCATGACGCCGTACGGGTGGATGTAGATCCGGATCCCCGTGAGGATCGGATCCGCGAAGATCTCCTTCTCCCGCGCCTCGTTGGCCTCGAGCTCGTCCCCCGTCACGAAGGGGCCGCGCGTCGACTCGAGCCGGTCGAGGAGCTCGGCCGTCGCCTCCGCGATGACGGGGAACCCCCCGCGGCGGACGAGGGCGTCCGCGGCCTCCTTCGTGACCGAGACGAACGTGAAGTTCTGGTTCGAGCGCGAGGCGCCGCCCTGGTCCATCAGGATGCCGCTCAGCCCGGGGAACGCGAGCGGACCCAGCCGCCCGAGCACGATGCCCCAGTTCTCCTCGTTGTCGGTCTGGCGCAGGAACAGGGCCCGCCACGGATAGCCCGGGGCCGTGTCCATCGTCCTGCCGAGCGGGGTCTTGTGGAAGTGGGCCACCTGGCCGATGGCGATCTCCTCGGGCGTGAACAGCTCGTCGAACCACGCGGGACCATAGAGCTCGTACTGGACCGCGTACGCCACCAGCGACTGGGCCACGTAGCACTCGATCGACGCCACCTCGTTGTAGAAGGCCTCGATCGCCGCCGAGGGCCTCTCCCGCGCCTGGTAGATCTTGCCCTTCTTCACCCACGCCGACTTGGGCGGCGTCATGGAGAAGACCTGCGCGTTCATCACGAGCCACTGGGGGAACGTGAGGTAGCCCCGCTTCGCGTTCTCCGAGAGCCTCCCCGTCGCGCGCGCGATGGCAGGCACGAGGAGGAACTGCCATCCGCCGCGCGAGGCGATCGAGTCGGCGAGGTCCGGGAGCGTCGACGCGAAGCGCGCGACGTCCTCGGCCCGCACGCCGACCGGGAGCTCGACGCGCAGGTCGCCCGCGGCCTGCGCCGCCGCGAGGCTCGGGCGCTGCGTGGGCGTGCCGGGCGTCACCGTGATCGCCGTCACCGTGGGGCTCGTGACGAAGCGCCACCCCAGGTGCTCGAGGAAGGCGCGCTCGGCCCGCTGCTCGGGCGTCAGCGTGCGATCGAGGAGCGCCGCCAGCGGCTCGCCCACGGAGGCCGGAGCGGGGGGAGGCGGGGGTGAGCCGGGCGCGGGGGAGGAGGTCGGGTGCCTGGGCCGCAGGCCCATAGGGGGCGGAGGTGGGGGTGCGCCCGGCGCCTCGCCCGGCTTGTGAAGCGGAGGCGGCAGGTGCGCTCCGGGCGAATCCTCCCCCCCGCGAGCGGGGCGCACCGCGAGCCAGAAGGCAGCGACGGCCAGCAAGATCGACGGGGGGTGGAGTCGGCGGGCGCGCATGAGCGTGGATCCAGGTCGGCGACACGCGACGCCCCGCATCCCGGGGCGCCGGGCCCGCCTACGCGAGCATTCCGTACCATACGCGCCGAGGCAGGTGGAGGCAGTTTCGGCGCGCGGGGAGACGCCCGTCGCCCCCCCCGGCAACGGTGCCCCCGGTGGCGCGCCCTCACCGTCACTCGCCGGTCGCGCCCGGGAAGCGCACCACGTGCACGTGCCCCCGGCGCGCGTCCACCAGGAGCACCCCGCTCGCACCGAACACGTGCGCGTACTCGAGGAGCTGCCGCCGCGTGACGCGGTCGTGCGCGTTCGCCGTGGCGGCCCCCGCCTTCACCTCGGCCACCC
>JAYTCP010000525.1:0-3821 GCA_043736435.1 Planctomycetia bacterium
CTGGCGGCGGACCGCGTCTACGCGAAGGACGACGAGGGTGGCGGCGCGGCCCTCGCGACCACGGCGATGAACGCGGGCCCCTTCCCGATGTCCAACGGCATCACGCGCCTCGCGACGCGCTTCCTCGCCGACCCGGGCGCCGTCGACCGCGCGCTGGCGCACGACGGCCCGTTCGACGCCCGCGGCGCGCTCGCCGCCGGCCTCGTCACGTTCGCGCCCGACGACCTCGACTGGGACGACGAGGTCCGCCTGGCGATCGAGGAGCGCGCGAGCCTCTCGCCCGACGCGCTCACCGGCATGGAGGCGAACCTGCGCTTCGCCGGCCCCGAGACCCTCGAGACGAAGATCTTCGGCCGCCTGACCGCCTGGCAGAACTGGATCTTCGTGCGTCCCAACGCCGTCGGAGAGCGCGGGGCGCTCTCCCTGTACGGGAAGCCGCTCCGCCCCGAGTTCGACTGGAGGAGGACGTAGCATGGCGCACGTCGACCTGACCGCGAAGATCCCGAACAACGTCGACCTCACCGGCGACAAGCGCCTGCAGCGCGCGCTCGAGGAATGGCAGCCCAAGTTCGTGGACTGGTGGCGCAGCATGGGCCCCGAGGGGTTCCAGGCGCACGACGTCTTCCTGCGCACCGCGATCAGCGTCGACCGCGAGGGCTGGGCCAACTTCGGCTTCACGAAGATGCCCGACTACCGCTGGGGCATCTTCCTCGCCGACGCCGAGCCCGACCGCAAGGTGGGGTTCGGCGACCACCTCGGCAAGCCCGCGTGGCAGCAGGTGCCCGGCGAGTACCGCAACATGCTGCGGCGCATCATCGTCACGCAGGCCGACACCGAGCCCGCGAGCGTCGAGCAGCAGCGCCTGCTCGGCCAGACGTGCCCGAGCCTCTACGACCTCCGCAACCTGTTCCAGGTCAACGTCGAGGAGGGCCGCCACCTCTGGGCGATGGTCTACCTCCTCCAGACCTACTTCGGCCGCGACGGCCGCGAGGAGGCGGAGGACCTGCTGCGACGGCGCTCGGGGAACGCGGACAACCCGCGCATCCTCGGCACCTTCAACGAGCCGGTGAAGGACTGGCTGTCGTTCTTCATGTTCACGACCTTCACGGACCGCGACGGCAAGTTCCAGCTCCTCGCCCTCTCCGAGTCGGGCTTCGACCCGCTCTCGCGCACCTGCCGCTTCATGCTGACGGAGGAGGCGCACCACATGTTCGTGGGCGAGACGGGCGTGAGCCGCGTCATCCAGCGCACCGCCGACGTGATGAACCAGGTGGGCGACGACCCGGCGAAGGTCCGCGCCGAGCACGCGATCGACCTGCCGACGATCCAGCGCTACATGAACCACTGGTACACGTCCTCCGTCGACCTGTTCGGCGGCGAGCGGTCGAGCAACGCGGCCGACTTCTTCGCGTCGGGCCTCAAGGGCCGCTACAAGGAGGAGACGTACGCCGACCACCTCGCGCTCGAGGGCCTCTACGAGCTGCCGGTCCGCGCCGCGGACGGGCGGCACATGACCAAGGAGCTGGTCCCCCTCCGCAACGCCATGAACGAGGTCCTCCGCGACAGCTACGTCGGGGACTGCGAGTTCGTCGCCGAGCGCTGGAACCGCGTCCTCGAGAAGGCGAAGCGCCCGGAGCGCCTGAAGCTCCCCTCGCGCCGGTTCCGCCGCGCCGTCGGCATCTACGCCGAGGGGTGCTACGACCTCGAGGGCAACCCGATCTCCGCCGAGGAGTTCGAGGCGAAGAAGGCCCAGTGGCTCCCGAGCGAAGCCGACCTCGCCTACGTCAGAAGCCTGATGCATCCCGTGGAGGAGGTCGGCAAGATCGCCTCCTGGATCGCGCCGCCCGCCAAGGGCATCGACAACCACCCCTTCGAGTGGGAGTACGTCCGGCCGCCCGCGAAGGCGTAGCCGGACGGCCGCTCCCGGCTTCGCACCCGCGCCGCGCGGCCCAAAGAGGAGCGCGCGCCGCGTTCGTGTCGGGGCGGCCCCGTCAGCGCCCGAGGTCGCGGGGCGCCGAGCCGGCGGCCTTGCAGGCGGCGCACGGGCACGCCTGGCGCAGGCGGTCGAAGGCGAAGATCCCGCTCGAGTGCCCGTCGCTGAAGACGAACTGGAGCGCGTAGCCGCCCACCGGCGTCGCGTCCGAGATCGTGACGTCCTTCACCTGCTCCCACGACGGCGGGACCACCTCGCCGGGTGCGTGCCCGCGGCAGGCGGCGCAGGGGCAGAGGAAGCGCAGGAGCGCCCCGCCGAACACGCTCTCGTGGCCGTCGTGCCATCCGACGGTGAGGCGCTGGGCCTTCAAGTCGAGTCCCAGCTTCCTCGGCGTGTCTCGCAGGGCATCGGTCACGTCGGGGACTCCAGGGGGCGCGGGGGGCGCGGGGGACGAGGGGGGGACGAGCCCCCGAGGGAGGCTGCGGGTGAGGGAGAAGGCCCTCAACGATCGCGCACGGCCGCGCGTGCGAGCATCTTCTTGCGCCAGTCCGACGAGAGCTCCGGAAGGGCCGCGAGCTCCCGCGCCCCCAGGAGGTCGGAGGGCGTCTGCTTCAGCACGAAGGCCCGGGCGATGGTCCACCGGGGATTCGGGCGCGCGACGAGGCGGAGCGCGTCGCCGGGGCGGATCGTCCCCTCGCGTCGTACGCGCACGTACCACCCTGCACGCGGCGGGGTGGAGACGCACGCGACCACGTCGGGCATCGCGAGATGCCTCGCGAGGGTGGAGCACGGGCCGCGCGGCGAGGTCACCTCGACCTCCGCGCCCCCCACCTCCCACACGTCGCCGACGCAGACGTCGGCGTCCGTGGGTCCCTCCACCGTGACGTTCTCCCCGAAGCTGCCCGGGGACAGCTCCCGGTGGAGGAGGGCCGAGATCGCATTCAACGCCTCGGTGGAGACGAAGAGCAGCGCGCGCTCCGGGCCGCCGTGGAACTCGAGGTGGGCGATCTCGTCCCCCTCGAAGCCGAGCGGACCGAGTCGCGCGCCCTCGGGGCGGGGCGTCTTGGCGATGCCCGAACGGAGGCCGCCTCCGGGGCCGGGCACGGGAGCGATCCTGCCGGTCTGGACGGAGACCACGCGCATCCGGGGAACATACCGCGGGCCGCGGGGCCCAGTCAGCGCCCGCCCAGGAGACGGCGCCAGGCGGCGGGGAGGTCCTCGGCGCGACGGATCGGCGGCGAGCACCCGCCGTCCGCGCACAGGAAGATCGCGGGCGCGCCGTCCCGGGCGGCCGGCGCGGGTCCTCGAGCACCCGTCGCGCCGGGCTCGAGCCGCTCGCGCGTCACGAAGGGCACGTCGAACGCGAGAGCCGCGGCCCAGAGCGCGGCGGTGGCGGGATTGTCCCGCCCGCCCACGACCGACACATGCGCCCAGGGATGCATCGCCTCCTTGACGGGCAGGAGCAGGAACGACGCGCGCCAGGCGAACCGCTCGGGAAGGCCCGGCCCGCCCGCGGCCGCGATGGCGCGCAGCGCCTCCGTCCGCCAGCGGGTCTGCCCCGTCGCCGCATGCAGGTGGAGGAGGAACCGGGCCGCCGTGGCGTTTCCCTCGAACGGGCGCAACCGCTCGCGCCACACCCCGACGGCGGTCGGGTCCTCCGTGGTGTCGAAGAAGCCGCCCCGCGCGTCGTCGCGGAGCTTCTCGAGCAGGGCCTCGCCGAGCGCCGTGGCCTGATCGACCCAAACGCGCTCCCCCGTCGCGTCGGCGAGGGCCAGGCACGCACGCCCGAACGCCACCGTGTCGCCCAGGTGGAGCACCCCCGCGTCCGAGGCCGCATGCCGAAGGCCACCGGAGGGATGGCGGTGCGTGCGGAGGATCGCCTCCGCGG
>JAYTCP010000526.1:0-4620 GCA_043736435.1 Planctomycetia bacterium
CCGCCCCCGATCAACGCCACGAGGGCCGCCACGAGGGCGGCCTTCCCCTTCGTCGTCATGATCACTCCTCCCATGCGGGCCGCGCCGTGCGCAGCCGCCTCCACCGAGACAGCTGCCCCCACGCCCCCCGCACCCCCCACGGAGAACCCCGGGACTGCACCCTCCCCGGACAGCACCGCGAGGGCGCCCGCCCACGCGCGTCGATCGCCGCCGTGACCGCGGTCGAACTCGGCGCGCAGCCGCTCGAGCCCCCGCTGCACCCGGGAACGGACCGTCGCGACGGGAGCCTCCGTGCGCAGGGCCACCTCGCGCGGGGGGAGGTCCTCGAAGAAGCGCAGGAGAATCGCGGTTCGGTACGGCTCGTCGAGCGCCAGGACAGCGTTCACGACCCGGCGGTGCCACTCGGCCTGCGCGACGACGTCGAGCGTGGACGGCCCGGCCTCGGGGCGTGCGACGAGGCGCTCGCGAGCGTCGCGACGGCGGTCGGTGCGGCGCCCCTTCGACGCAGCGCGCCGCAGCACGGTCGCAAGCCACCCCCGCGGCGCGTATGCAGCCTCCCCCCCGGGCGTCAGCACGGCGACCCAGACGTCCTGGGCGAGGTCGTCGGCCGCGGCGTCGTCGCGCACGAGAGCGCGCGCGACCCCGCGCACCCAGGGGCGCTCGGAAAGGAGGGTCTCGACGGGGAAGGGGAGGGCGGCGGAGTCGCTCATGGGCTCACCCTACGAGTGCCCGTGATCCGGGAAAACGATGCAGGAAGAATCCGGGACGCGGCGGGGGGACGCGGCGGGGCTCAGCCGTTCAGCCGCCAGATCGCGAAGTTGAGGCACGAGGCGAAGCCGACCCACGCGAGGTAGGGCAGCAGGAGGAGGGCGGCCACCCGGTCATGGCGGCGGAAGACGACGACCGTCCCGGCGATCGCGACGAACAGGAGGACGATGTCGGCGAACGCGAGCCCGAGCCGGTGCCACGCGAAGAAGATCGGTGACCACAGGCCGTTCAGGGCGAGCTGGGCGAGGAAGAGCCCGAGCGCCACGCGCGCGGGCCGCCAGCCGCCGACTCGCCACACGCGCCAGGCGGCGACGCCCATGGCGACGTAGAGCACGGTCCACACCGGGCCGAACAGCCACGAGGGCGGCGTCCACGAGGGCTTCGCGATCGTCGGGTACCAGTCGCGGGTGCCCTCGACGGTGGCCACGCCGGAGACCACGGCGACGCCGAGGCACAGCAGCACCCAACCGGCGAGACCGAGGACGCGGCGGCACGGGGGCATGGGAAGGGCTCGGAGGTTCCGGGGGCGGCGGGGGCGGGCGGGGCCATCGGTCCCGCGTGCGTAGGATCCCAGCCGCGGGGGGACCCGCCGCATGCGTACCGTGCGCCGAAGCGACCGGGAGAGCGGGCCCCGGCTTGACCCGGGCAAGGCCGCTCGCACACTGCCGGACTCGTCGGGGTCGCGTGCAGGCGCCGTCCGGCGCCGTGCGCCCCGTGGAGGCGCGCGCGATGGCCACGACCGCGAAGATCGGACCCCCGCACCGCTGGCGCTTCTACGTGGTCGGCGGCGTCAACCAGGTCCGGATCGAGACGGGCGCCGACATCGTCCACCTCGCCGAGCTCGACCAGAAGCTCTGGGTCGCCCTCTCCTGCCCGGTGCGGGGCCTCGAGTTCGACGAGCGCACGCTCGCGCTGCTCGACACGGACGTGGACGGTCGCGTGCGCGCGCCCGAGATCATCAAGGCCGCCACCTGGCTCGGGACGGTCCTCGAGGACCCCGACACGCTCGTGGGCGGCAAGGACGGTTTCGACCTCGGGAACCTCGACGCCTCGACGGCCGAGGGCAAGCAGCTGCTCGAGTCCGCGAAGCACATCCTCGCCGGGCTCGGCAAGGCGTCGGCGACGACGCTGACGGTCGACGACACGATGAAGACCGCGCAGGTGTTCGCGCAGTCGAAGCTCAACGGCGACGGCGTGGTGCCCCCCGACACGATCGACGATGCGGCGGCGGGCAAGGTCGCGGCCGACCTCCTCGCCTGCCTGGGCGGGACCATCGACCGCAGCGGCAAGCAGGGCGTGGACGCGGCCCGCGTGGACACGTTCTTCGCCGAGTGCTCCGCGTACGCCGAGTGGGCCGGCAAGGCGACCGCCGACCCGAAGACCATCCTTCCCTTCGGCGAGGGCACGGCCGCGGCGGCGGTCGGCTACGAGGCGGTGGCGCACAAGGTCGAGGACTTCTTCCTCCGTGGACGCCTCGCGGCGTTCGACCCGCGCGCGCAGGCGGCCGTGAACCGCGCCGCGGAGGCCTACCTCGAGGCCGCCGCGAAGGACCTCTCGATCACGGCGACGGAGGTCGTGTCCTTGCCCATCGCGCTCTCCGAGCCTGGCAAGGCCCTGCCGCTCGGAGGGGCGGTCAACCCCGCGTGGGAGGCCAAGATGGAGGCCTTCCGCGTGGCGGCGGTGGTCCCCGCGCACGGCAAGGACAAGATGGCCCTCACGCAGGCCGAGTGGGACGCGCTCGGCGCGAGGCTCGCACCCTTCCGCGCGTGGGCGGCCTCGAAGGCGGGCGCGCGCATCGAGAGGCTCGGCATCGCCCGGGTGAAGGAGATCCTCGCGGGCGGGTCGAAGACCGCCATCGGCAAGGCCATCGCCGACGACCTCTCCGTCGCGCCCGCGATCGACGCGCACACGCAGGTCGAGCGCCTCGCGCGCTACCACCGCGACTTCCACACCCTCCTGCTCAACTTCGTGTCGTTCAGCGACTTCTACGCCCGGAAGAAGGCGATCTTCCAGGCGGGCACGCTCTACCTCGACGGCCGCGCGACCGACCTCTGCGTCCAGGTGAACGACGCAGGCAAGCACGGCCTCCTCGCGGGCATGTCGCGGACCTACCTCGCCTACGTCGACTGCACGCGGCCCTCGGGCGAGAAGATGACGATCGCGGCCGGCCTCACGGCGGGCGACTCGGACAACCTGTTCGTGGGCCGCAACGGGCTCTTCTACGACCGCAAGGGCCGCGACTGGGACGCCCAGGTCAGCAAGATCGTGGACAGTCCGATCAGCATCGGGCAGGCGTTCTGGTCACCGTACAAGAAGCTCCTGCGCTGGATCGAGGACTCGGTCGCAAAGCGCGCGGCCGCCGCCGACGACGCCTCGAACGTCAAGCTCCAGGCCGCGGCCGCCGCGACGGCAGACCTCGGCAAGCCCGCCGCCCCACCCCCCGCACCCAAGAAGCTCGACATCGGCGTCGTGGCCGCGTTGGGCGTCGCCGTCGGCGGCATCGCCGCCGCCGTGGGCGCCCTGCTCCAAGCGCTGTTCGGCCTGAGGTTCCTCATGCCGCTCGGCCTCCTGGGTTTGGTGCTCCTCATCTCGGGCCCCTCGATGCTGATCGCATGGTTGAAGCTCCGCCGGCGCAACCTCGGTCCGATCCTCGACGCGAACGGATGGGCCGTGAACGCGCTCACCAAGGTGAACATCCCCCTCGGACGCTCGCTGACGAGCACGGCCGTCCTGCCCCCCGGCTCGGAGCGCTCGCTGGTCGATCCCTTCGCCCCGAGGAAGAGCCCGTGGCCGAAGGTGATCCTGTGGCTCCTCGTGCTCGTCGGCATCGGCTGGGGCCTCTGGAAGACCGGCTTCCTCTCGAAGTGGGTCTCCTTCGTCCCCGCGCCCGTGCACGTCTGGGGCCCGTGGAACTGCACGTGCCTCCCGACGACGACTGTGCCTGCCGGGACGCCTCCCGCGACCCCGTCCGCCGTCCCGCCGATCGAGCCCGCCATGGACGCGGGCATGGGCGGGTAGTGGCTGCGAGGCGCCGGCGCCACGGCCCGTGAGGCCAGCCCCCGGCGCCCCCACCCTTCCTCTCTTACGGCTTCCGCGGCAGCGCGTGCGCCTTCAGATCCTCGAGGTTCACGAACTCGATCGCGCGCATGTGCGTCGACTCGAGACGGACCTGCGGTGCCATCCCGGCTTCGAAGGCCTCCTGCCAGCGGGCGGCGCACAGGCACCAGCAGTCGCCCGGCTTGAGGCCGGGGAAGGAGCCGTCCTCGTTGGGCGTCGAGAGGTCGTTGCCGCGGGAGGCGGAGAAGGCGAGGAACTCCTCGGTCATGCGCGCGCAGACGACGTGCACGCCGAGGTCGCCACCGCCGGTGTCGCAGCGGCCGGTGCGGAGCCAGCCCGTGAGCGGCCGCATGCAGCAGACGGCGAGCTCGGTGCCGAGGACGTTCTTCGCGCCGGACATGGGGAGTTCCAGGGTCGAGAGAGAGACGGGGCGGGCGGGACCGGACGTCCCGCCAGGGGTCAGGCCGTCGCCGACTCCGAGAGGACCTGCTCGGCGACGAAGATGGGCGCCTTCGCCGCCGTGGCGAACGCGATCGCGTCGCTCGGTCGGGCGTCGACCTCGACCTTGCGGCCGTCCGAGGTCTCGAGGTGGACCACGGAGAAGAACGTGGAGTCCTTCAGGTTCGTGACCTCCACCTTCTCGATCTTGGCGCCCAGCGCCTCGAGGACGTGGAGGAAGAGGTCGTGGGTCATGGGCCGGGGGTAGTGCTCTTCCTTCACGAACCGGTCGATGGCCTGAGCCTCGAAGAAGCCGATCACGATGGGGAAGGTGCGCTCGCCGCCCTTCTCCTTGAG
>JAYTCP010000527.1:0-2083 GCA_043736435.1 Planctomycetia bacterium
GTTTGCTCTGGCACCGTACCGCGACTCTTCGGCTACACATTCAGATCTCCGCCCTCACGTTCCGGGTCGGCGGCGGTCCTTCGCGCGGTCGATGACGGACGCGATCCCGCCCGGGACCGACGGGGGCGAGGACGGCTTCGGGGAGGCGGGGGGCCTGAGGGGAGGAGGGAGATCGTCCGCGCCGGGCGGGGGCCGCCCGCCCGGGCGCGCGCGCGAGAGCGCTCCGGCGGTGGCGGCCGCGGTGGACGCCGGAGTCTCGGGCGCACCCGCCGGGCGGGTGGAGGTGTCGGCCCCCGGCGCCCCCACCCTCCTCCTCCACGGCACCCAGCGGAGGAGCCGATCGCGATTCACGCGCGGCACGAACCCCGTGCGCCGCACGAGGATCTCGAGGAGCACCACGAGCACCGCAAAGACGGCCAACGACACGGTGAGTGAGCGCAGCGCTGCGCCTTCGCGCGGGCCTTCGAAGAGGGTGCCCTCGGCCGGATCCACGCGTCCGCCCGACTCGGCCGCGATGCGCGTGAGGAGCGCGTCGCCCTCGTTCCCCACCGCGCGCGGCTCGAACTCGGGGGAGTAGGGCAGCGTCCACGGCGCGACGCGGAGCACGCGGCCCTGCCCGTCCTCGACGACGGGGCGCCACGTGCCCGACGCGCCGAGCGGCACGCGCGCCTCGAGTCGGGTGGGCCCGGTCCGGCGCAGGACGAGGGGCCGGGCGACGCCCGTGGGATCGAGGACGCGCGCGGAGAGGCGGCCGAGATCGGTCTCGCGACCCGCCTCGACCTCGACGGAGAGCACGCCTTCGTGGCCCTCGCGGCGCGCCTCGGCGAAGACGGCGCCCGACGCGTCGCTGCCGGCGAGCCAGCGCGTGACGGTCGTGAAGAAGTCGCCGTACCGCGGCCACGTCGAGAGCCCGCCGGAGAGCGCGCCGTCCGCGACGCCGAGGAATGCGGCGGAACGACCGAGGCCCCGCTGCCAGAAGGAGAAGGCGGGCGTCTTCCACTCGTCCTGCGCGAGGAGCCCGACCTGGGCGCCGGGGCGGAGGTAGGCGACGTTGAATCCGCCGATCGTGGGCGGCATCAGGCCCTCGAGCGCGCCGACCGCGCGCAGCTCGGGGCGCACCACGAGGGCCGTCACCTCCTCGACGAGCGCGCTCTTCGCCACCTGGATCGTCTCCTGAGCGAACACGCGCGGGAGGTCGGCGGGGTCGGAGACGAACGTGCAGCGGCCCCGCCCCCACCGGGCGAGGTCCTTCAAGAACGCGGCGTCGGGGTCGCTCGGGCTGCCGAGCCCGATCACGGAGACGGTGATGCCGCCCTTCGCGAGCATCGGCACGAACGTATGGAGGTCGCCGGGCTCCTCGGCATCGGCGGCGTCGGCGAAGACGACGATGTGCTTCGTGGCCTGGCCCGCGCGGGAGAGCTCGCCGGCCGCGGCGTGCACGGCGGCCGCGGTGAAGATGCCGCCGCCCATGGACTCGATCGAGCGCACGGCGGCGAAGATCCCCGGCTTGTCCCTGACCGGCCCCATGGGCACGACGAGGTGGGGCGCGGAGTCGACCGCGATGACCGCCACGGAGTCGAGGCTCGTCAGGAGCTCGATGGCGGCGCACGTGCCGCGGTTGCCGAGGTCCATCTTCGTGCCGCCGCCGGGCACGGGCATGGCCATGGAGCCCGAGCGGTCGAGCGCGATCGCCATGGCGAGCGCGAACTTGCGCTGCTCCTGACGCAGCTCGAGGGAGACGGGGAGGACCTCGCCCACGGGCGAGAGGTGATAGCCGCCGGCGCCGAAGGAGGCTTTGCCGCCCGTCATGAGGAGGCCGCCGCCGAGGTCGGTGACGAAGGAGGCGAGGGCCTCGAGCCCGCCGTCGGGGAGATCCTCCGCGGGCACGTCCTCGAGGATCACGGCGCGGTAGGCATCGAGGGCGTCGAGCGTGAGCGGCGCGTCCGCGGCCCCGGAGACGTCCACGGCGAGTCCGCCGGCGACGAGGCTGCGCGTGAGGCGGTCCTCGCGACCGCCCGGCGTGACGACGAGGACGCGCGCCGGGGCGTCCACGCGCAGGGCGGCGCGGGCGACGTCGTTCTCG
>JAYTCP010000528.1:0-17175 GCA_043736435.1 Planctomycetia bacterium
GGGGCCGGGGTCCCGCGGGGATGGGGTGGCCCCCCGCGCCCCCCCCGTCCACGAACGCGACCGGCGTACGCCATTCCTCGCGCCTCGCCGTCGCCTGCGCCATCCTGTCAAGCCCGGGGGTACGCCCGGTCGAGAGGACCTCATGAAGATCGCCGTCATCGGCTCCGGGTACGTCGGGCTCGTCGCGGGCGTGTGCTTCGCCGACGCGGGCAACGACGTCGTCTGCGTGGACACGGACGCCGGCAAGGTCGAGCGCATGCGCGCGGGCGAGGTGCCGATCTACGAGCCGGGCCTCGGCGACCTCATGCATCGGGCGATCCGCGAGAAGCGGCTCTCCTTCACGACCGTCCACGCCGAGGCCGTGCGCGGCGCCGCGGCCGTGTTCATCGCGGTGGGCACCCCCGAGGGCCCGACCGGCGAGCCCGACCTGCGCTACGTGGACGCGGCCGTGCGGGACGTCACGAAGGCGATCAATGGCCCGGCGGTCGTCGTGCTCAAGAGCACCGTGCCCGTCGGGACGGCCGACCGCGTCCGCGCGCTCGTCGCCGCGTCGCCGCACCCGGTCGCGGTCGTCAACAACCCCGAGTTCCTCAAGGAGGGCGCCGCCGTCGAGGACTTCCTCCGCCCCGACCGCGTGGTCGTGGGGACCGACGACGACGAGGCCTTCGAGACGATGAAGCGCCTCTACGAGCCCTTCGTGCGCACGGGGAAGCCCGTCCTGCGCATGTCGAACGCGGCCGCCGAGCTCACGAAGTACGCGAGCAACGCGATGCTCGCCACGAGGGTCTCGTTCATGAACGAGGTCGCGAGGCTGTGCGACGCCGTCGGCGCCTACGTCGAGGACGTGCGCCGCGGCATGGGCACCGATGCCCGCATCGGGCCGGCGTTCCTCTTCCCGGGCTGCGGCTACGGGGGCTCGTGCTTCCCCAAGGACACCCAGGGGCTCATCCACGTGGGGAAGAGCTTCGGCGTGCCGATGAACATCGCGAAGGCCGTCGAGGCCGTGAACGACGAGCAGAAGCATCTCCTCGTCTCGCGGGTGAAGGCCCGCTTCGGCGCCAACCTGAAGGGGCGGCGGTTCGCGCTCTGGGGGCTCGCGTTCAAGCCCCGGACCGACGACGTGCGCGAGGCGCCCGCGATCGTGATCGCGGAGGGCCTGTTGGCCGCCGGCGCACAGGTCGTCGGCACCGACCCCGAGGCGATCCCGACCATGCGCGCGGTCCTGAAGGATCGCATCGCCTACGTCCAGGATCCCTACGACGCGGTGAAGGGCGCCGACGCGTTGATCGTCTGCACGGAGTGGAACGAGTACCGCGGGGCCGATCTCGAGCGCATCCGCGCCGCGCTCGTCCAGCCCGTGGTCTTCGACGGGCGCAACGTCTTCGAGCCCGCGCGCATGCGTGCGCTCGGCTTCGAGTACCAGGGCATCGGACGCGGCGGCAAGGCGTAGCGCCTACGCGGGCGGCGGGGGCCGGCCGTCGTCTGGGCGGATGTCAGGGGGCGCGGGGGAATCCCCCGCAATCAGGGGGCGCGGGGGACCTCCGGCGCCCGGTCCAGCCGGCGGGGGAGTTCGAGGGCCAGCCAGACGCGGCTCACGCGGTCGGCCGCGTCGTCGCGGCCGCGGACGGCGTCGGCGAAGCAGCGGCGCTGCGCGTCGAACCGGCGGCGCGCGCCCGGAACGTCGCCCCGCCCGAGCGCGAGGGTGCCGGCGAGATCGAGGATGCGTAGGCGCGCCTCGGGGTGCTGGGGCGCGTGCGCACCGGCCTCGTCGGCGAGACGGTCGATCGTCTCGAAGTCGCGGACGTCGGCCGCGAGGCGCGCGAGGAGCGGCAGGGCGGCCGCGACGGCGGCGGGGGCCCCCGCGCGGCCGAGCACTCGGGCCTGCTCGAGGAGGGGGCGTGCGCCCACCGAGTCTTCGTCGGCGAGCAGCGCGCGGGCGTTGGATACGAGGCGGGCGAGGCGCGAGGGGTCGTGACGTGGCGGGAGCGCGACTGCGGCCGCCTCGGCGACTCGGGCAGCGGCGGCATGTCCCGCCGACGCGAGCAGCTTGGCCTCGGCGACGAGGGTGCGGGCCTCGAGCGGATCGGTGCGGCCGGCCTCGCGGCGTGCCTCCCGAAGCGCGGCGAGGCAGGGACGCCATGGCCCCGCGCGCAGCGTCTGGGCGCGTTCCCACGCCCGCCGGGCGTCCTCGGGCCCGGCGCGCGCCTCGCGGCCGAGGAGGAGAACGACGGCGGCGAGCAACGCGAGGAGCCACGCCCGTCCGAGACCGGAGGCAGGGGCGCGACGTGCGACGCGGGCGGAGGACAGCTGCTTCACCGTGGGGTCTCCCCGACGGGAGCGGCGATCTCGACCCCTGCCGGCGTCTCGCCGGCATCGTCGGGGTCGACGGCCGCGGCGCCGAGTGGCGCGCGCGGCCCGACGCCGTCGGGGGAGCCCGTCGCACGCAGGAGGGCGCGGGCGACGGCCCGAAGCGTGGGGTCGGGATCGCGCGTGGCGCGACGCCAGGCCGCGAGCGTCGAGGGCTCCGCCGCGGCGGACTCCGCTGCGACGGACGTGCCGAGGGGAGCGAGCAGCGCGCGGAGGCGATCGGCGGGCGACGGCGGGCTCGGCGGCTTCGCGGCGCTCGCCCGCGATGCGTCGATCGGGGCCACGGGCCCGCCCGCGCCCAGCGAGGACGCCCGCACGCGGTCGGAGGGGGTCACGCCCCCGCGCCCCCAGAACCGTTCGCCCCCGGCTCCGAGGTACCCCGAGAGGAAGGCCATGACGACCGTGGCTGTGAAGCCGAACGCGCGGCGGCGCTTGCGGGCGCGCATCGGGCGGGTGAGCGCCGCGACGCGCGTTCCGACGCGGGCGACGAACGCGGGATCGGGGGCGATGCGCAGGTAGTCGGTACGCAGCGCGGCCAGCCGCCGCTCGAACGTGCGATCGTCGGACCGCGGGCGCGGCGGGCGGGGAGAGCGGGGGCGAGCGTGGGGACGTCGTCTCACGGCAGGGCCCTTTCGATGGCGGAGGGATCGAGCGCGGGGGCGTCGGCGGTCGGGCGCGCGTCCGCCTCGGGGGCGCAGCCCGACTCCGGCGGCGGGGACGGGGCGGACGGACAGCCCGGGATTGCGGGAGCCGGCCCCGAGGCCGGCCCCTCGGCCACCGCGCGGGAGTCGGCGGCGGCCGATGGCGGTGAGTCGCTGGATTCGGCGACGAGCGCCGGCGCCCGCGGCGGCGCAGGCTTCGGCCGGCGCGTGCGGATGGGTAGCCAGGGCTCCTTCGTGAGCACGCGCGTGCGCAGCATTTCGCGGCCGCGGTGGAGGCGCATCTTGAGCGTCGGGACGGAGAGGCCGAGGAGGCGGGCCGTCTCACGCAGGTCGAGGCTCTCGAGGTAGTAGAGCGTCAGCGGCGCGGCGTAGAGGGCCGGGATGCTGCCGAGGGCGGCCTTCAACCGCGGCGTCGCCTCCTCGGACGGCAGCCAGGCGCCGCCCACGTTCCAGGTGTGGGTCGTCGCGGCGGACGGGGGCCCCATGGGCTCCTCGCCGTCGACGCAGAGCACCCCGAACGGGCGCCCTCCCGGCCCGCGCCGGCGGAGCCAGCTCACCGCCCGGCGGTAGGCCACCCGGTAGAGCCAGGCCTGCACGAAGTGGGGCTCGGCCAGGGCGGGGAGCGCGCCCCACAGGGCGACGAACGTCTCTTGGACGACGTCGTGGGCCGAGTGGACGTCGCCGCCCAGGATGGCGCCCGTGAAACGGACGAGCGGCGCGTGGAGGGCGCGCACGATCTCGTCGAACGCCGCGACGTCGCCCCGGCGGGCACGCTCGATCGAGGACGCGAGGGATCCGGTCACCGCGAGGCTCCGCGGGCCCGCGACGGCTAGGCCCGACTCTCCTCGCGCGAGACCGCGTCGCGGTCACGCTAGAGAGCCGAACCAGATCCTTCCCGAGTGTCTTCTAGCGCCGGGCACGCGCGCGGGTCAACCCCCGGCGCGCGGTGGGGCGCGGGGGCGCCCGGCCGAGGCGGCGGATTCCGGCCCCCGCCGCCCCCAGGAAGTGGCCCACCCTTGCCCCGGTCACATGCCGCGCGTGGTGGGCCCCGCGCCGCCGCCGCCCCCCGCGACGTAGGGCACGACGATCGGGTCGGTCAGGTGCGTCTGGCGCCCGCCGAGGAACCCGCGCAGCGCTTCGACGCGCTCGGCGAACTCCTTGCCGTGGGCGGCGGGGTCCGTCGCGGGGGCCGGCGCGAGCTCGCCCGGGTCGGCGACGAGATCGAAGATCTCCTCCGTCCACCCGGGCGGGCGCTCGGAGAACGTCGCGACGAACTTCGCCTTCGTGGACCGAACCGCGTACAGCGCCTGCTCGCCCCGACCGCCGGACCCCCAGTTCGATCGCCACGCCAGCGCGAACTGCGGGAGGCCGGGGTTGTCGGGGTTCGCGGCGAGCGGCTGGAGCGCGCGGCCGGAGAGCCCGGCGAGGGGCGGCAGGCCCATCGCCTCGAGGACGCTCGGCACGAGGTCCACCAGGCTGCAACTGCCCGCCACCACGGCCTTTGGGAAGCCGCGGCCGCGGATGACGAGGGGGACGCGCACCTGCTCGTCGGTCACGGAGCCGTCGCGGCCGAGGCTCGGCCCGCTCCCGCGGTCGAAGAGCCCCTCGCCGTGGTCGGAGAAGACGAAGAGGAGCGTGTCGCCCGGGAGGTGCTTCGTCACGGCGGCGACGGTCGCCTCGAGCGCGCCCGACGTGGCGGCGACGGCGCGGCCGTACGTCGCGCGGAGCTCGTCGGGCTTCGGGATGGAGGACTCGTCGAGGGGGGGCAGCGTCGCGTCGAGGTGCACGAAGAGGAAGAGGGGCGCGGGCCCCGTCGCGCCGGCGGGCACCGTCCGCCCCGCCAGCGCCTCGGCGACCGCCGCGCCCGTCTCGGAGCTGTTGGCGCTCTCCTTCCACGTCGTAAACCCCTGGTCGAGGCGCGCGGTCCTCGGGACGCCGCCCGCGGCCTCCGCCGCCTTCGTCACGAAGCCCGCGCTCTCGTACCCGTAGGCGCCGAGGATTTCCGCAGCCGTGTCGATCACCGGGATCAACGACGGCCGGTCTCTCCGCGCCCGCCCCTTCACGCCCGTCCAGTCCGGCAGGAGCCCCGTCAGCACGCACGCGATCGACGGTGTCTCCCAGGCCGCGGGCGCCAGCACCGCGCGGAAGTCGCTGCCCTCCGCCGCGAGGGCTGCGAACGTCGGCAGCGCCGTCGCCGGGCCGGTCCCTGGATGCACCGTGTCGTATCGCACCCCCGACACGTCGATGAAGACGACGTTCGGCTTCGATGTCGGCACCGCGGGCGCCGGGGCGGCGGGTGCTGCGGGGGGCTTGGGCGCGGGATCGCCGCAGGCAGCCGCGAGGCCCGCGAGCGTCACGAGCGCAACGTACGCAACGGCCCGGGTGCGAAGGGTCCGTCGATGGGGGGGGCGCGGGGGGCGGGCCGTCATGGCCGCCAGTATCCGCCGGGACGACGGGATGTCGCGCGCCATCTTCCTCGGCCACCAACCTCTAACAAGAAGTCTCTGAGACTTCTTGTTAGTCAGGCGAAGGACTTCGGGCCCGGGATGTCGTAGGAGAGGCGCTTGAGGAGGAGCGTCGCGTACAGACCGCGGCCCAGGGAGAAGGAGAGGTCCAGGCAGAAGCGGGAGGGAGATTCCTCGTCGGGGAGGGGGCCCTTCGCGACTGCGTCGTCGGGGCGGAAAAGGATCGCGCGCCTGGTCGGGCGCAGGTCGAGGGCTACGCGCTCACTGAGCTCGAGACGGTCGAGGGTCAGGCCGTCCTCGGCGAGGGCGGCCTCGAGCGCCGCCTGCCACGCGGGATCGTCGGCCTTCGCCTTCGGCGCCGGCAGCGGGAGGGTCTGGCCCTCGAACGCGGCGAGCACCGCCGGGTCCTTCGGGAAGATCAGCGCGCCCACGGGGCTCGGGATCGCGATCCGGTCGCCGTCGCCGACGAGCTCGGACACGCGCCGGCACACCGCGCGATTCCAGACGGCGCTCTGCCACGCGCTCGCGTAGAGACGACGTTCCTCCCGGTCGAGCGTCGCGAACGCGCCCTCGAAGTCGCCGGGATTCTTGACGAGGTGGAGCGCGGGGTTCCGCATGGGGGAGCCCGCGAGCGCGCCGATCACGGGGCCGAGGTCGGGCCACGCCGCGCGGATCCGCTTCTTCCGCTCGCGCACGGCGCCGCGGTCCTCGCGGGAGGGGGACGCGATCACCGCCTTGAGCGCTGCCTCGGGATCGCCGCGGAGCAGATGGAGGACGCTGAACCCGCCCCCACCGCGCAGGCTGCCGAAGCGCTGGTCGTCGAAGTAGCTGGGGCACCCGGCCGCGGCCACCGCTGCGAGGCGCGCCGCGAGCCGCTCGGCCTCCTCGCGCGAGAGGTCGCGCAGGCGGATGCGGAACGCGTTCCCCGAGAGCACCATCCTCGACATCGGGACGTCGCTGCGGCCCTCGTATGTCAACCGGAATGCCTTGTCCTCGAGATTGCGGCGGGGCCCGTTGTGGATCGTCACCCACTGGACCGTCACCGCGTGGCGGTCCTTGAGCCCCCCGAAGCCGACCTCGCGAGGGCCCACGCGCCACGCGCGCCGCAGCGCGCGCAGGGCCTCGAGGGTGCCGATCCCCTCCTTGCGCAGCTTGTAGACGCTGAACCGACCCTGGTCGGTCGCCGTCAGGTCGGCGCGCTCCTCGACGACGAAGTCCGCGGGGAGCTGCTTGACCTTCACGAGCCGCTTACGGCGTCCAGAGGATCGGGCCGCCCTTGCCGCTCTTGCCCGCATCGTCCCCGCTCGGTGCCGTCTGGGCGCCCGGACCGTGGTCATGGCCGTGGTCGTGCCCATGCTCATGGCCGTGATCGCAGCCCGGGCCGTGCTCGTGCCCGCCCTCTTCGGGACCGCCCTGCAGGACCGTCTGCACCGCCTCCATGAGCTCGATGTACTGCGCGTGGGCCTTCAGCATCGTCTGGAGGATCGGGCTCTTCCGGATCCCGTCCGCGGCCGTGGCGAAGCGGCGCTTCGGCTCGGGCGGAATCGGGCCGCCGGCCTCCTCGAGGCCGCGCATCTCGTCCACGGCCTCCGCGTACTCCTGCTGGAGGCGGCTCGCGACGGGGTCGGCGTCGACGGCGGCGGCGGCCTTCTGGAAGGCCTGGGTGCGCGGGTCGTTGGCGATGGCGTCGGCGAGGAGCTTCGCCTGCTCGATGACGTGTTCCATGTCGGGATCGTACCCCAGGGTCGGCGGGAGCCCGGAGCGGGTTCCGGGGTGGGGAGCGGCACGGGGTGCGGTCGTTCCCGACGGGTGGGGGCTTTCGGGCCTCTGAGGCCCGAGGGGGGGAGGGCCCTCACGCCTCGACCGCCTCGACCCCCCGCGCCCCCGGAATCCTGAACCGGATCGCCCTACTTGGCCGGCAGGGCGTCCATCCGCATCTCGGCGAGCCAGGCTCCGACCTGCGCATGCGTGGCCGGCGTGCCCTTCACGACGATCGTGCCCGTCCCCTGCCGGTTCACCTGCGTGCCCGCGGGGAGGAAGCCGCGGAGGCGCTCGATGAGCGTGTCGATCGGCGTCGTCGCCGTCAGGTCGAAGACGTCGACGGCCATCATCACCGGCGTCACGGCCCGCCGGCGCTCCGCGAGCCAGCGCTTCGCGGCCTCCTGACCCGCAGGCGTCGTCTTCACGACGATCGTGGAGTCGCCTTGGATGAACGCCTGGGCGTCTGCAGGCAGCGCTGGCCTCAGGTCGGCGAGCAGCTTCGCGTTGTAGTAGGACGCCGCGACGAGGTCGCGCACGTCATAGACCGTGAGCTTGTCGGGGGTTGGCTGCGGTGAGGGCACCGCCGCGGGCAACGCCATCGTCGCGGGCCGCGCGCACGGATCGCACCGCGGAGCGCAGGGCCGCTCGCAGCAACAGCCGGCGAGTGCGAGGGCCAAGGCAGGGAGGAGCAGGGCGAGGGGGCGCGCGTGGATCACATCTCGTCTCCGGGGACCGCGGGCAGGACACCCGGGCCCCGTCACCCCGCGGTCACGGGGACTGCGTCAGGCGCTGGAGGCTCGGATCACGGCGCGGCCGTCGGGGCCGCCGAGACCTTCTTCTGGAAGGTGAACTCGTCCTTCGCGAAGTCGACCTCCACCGTGTCGCCCGCGCCGACCTCGCCCGCGAGGAGGCGACGGGCGACCTCGTTCTGGATCTTCTGCTGGAGCAGCCGGCGGAGGGGGCGCGCCCCGTAGACAGGGTCGTAGCCCTCGGCTCCGAGGCGGTTCGCCGCCCGGTCGGTGACCACGAGGCGGAGCTCTCGGCCCTCGAGCACCTTCGCGAGGCGCGCGATCTGGAGGTCCACGATCCGGCGCAGGTTCTCGCGCGAGAGGCGGTGGAAGACGATCACGTCGTCGATGCGGTTGAGGAACTCGGGGCGGAAGTGGGACCTCAGCGCCTCGTCGACGCGGGCCTTCATCTCGTCCTCGGAGAGGCCCTCCTCGGCGAGCGCCTGGCTGCCGAGGTTGCTCGTCATGATGATGACGGCGTTCGTGAAGTCGACCGTGCGCCCCTGGCCGTCCGTGAGACGGCCGTCGTCGAGGAGCGCGAGGAGCGCGTTGAAGACCTCGGGATGGGCCTTCTCGACCTCGTCGAAGAGGATCACGGCGTACGGACGGCGGCGGATCGCCTCCGTGAGCTGGCCGCCCTCCTCGAACCCGACGTAGCCGGGGGGCGCGCCGATGAGCCGGGACACGGAGTGCTTCTCCATGTACTCGGACATGTCGATGCGGACCATCGCCTTCTCGTCGTCGAAGAGGAACGCGGCGAGCGCGCGGGCGAGCTCGGTCTTGCCGACGCCCGTCGGACCGACGAAGAGGAACGAGCCCACGGGGCGCGAGCCCTCGGTGAGCCCCGCGCGGGAGCGGCGGACCGCGTCGGCGACGGCCGAGACGGCCTCGTCCTGCCCGACGACGCGCGCGCCGAGGCGCACCTCCATCTGGAGGAGCTTCTGGCCCTCGGTCTCGAGCATCTTCGAGACGGGGATGCCGGTCCACATGCCGACGACCTGGGCGATCTCCTCGACGCCGACCTCCTCCTTCAAGAGCCGGCGGTCGCCGTGGGCGCCGAGCCGCTTCTGGGCGGCGGCGAGGTCCTTCTCGAGGCGCGGGACCTCCTGGTAGCGGAGGCGCGAGGCCTCCTCGAGCTCGCCGCGCCGCTCGAGCAGCTGGCGACGCTCGCGGGCGTTCTCGAGCTCCTCCTTCGTCTTGCGGACCTTGCCGAGGTCGTCGCGCTCGGAGTTCCACTGGGTCGTCAGGCGGGAGACCTGCTCCTTCGTGTCGGCCAGCTCCTTCTCGAGGGAGCCGAGGCGCTCCTTCGTGGCGCGGTCGGTCTCCTTGGCGAGCGCGATGCGCTCCATCTCGAGGCGGGCCATGCTCCGCTGGAGGACGTCGAGCTCGTGCGGGACGCTCTCGATCTCCATGCGGAGGCGCGACGCGGCCTCGTCGACGAGGTCGATCGCCTTGTCGGGCAGCTTGCGGTCGGGGATGTAGCGGGCGGACAGCTTGACCGCGGCCACGAGCGCCGCGTCCTGGATGCGGACGCCGTGGTGGACCTCGTAGCGCTCCTTGAGCCCGCGCAGGATCGCAACCGCGTCCTCGGGGGAGGGCTCGCCGACGAACACGGGCTGGAAGCGACGCTCGAGGGCGGCGTCCTTCTCGATGTGCTTGCGGTACTCGGTCAGCGTGGTGGCGCCCACGCAGTGGAGCTCGCCGCGCGCGAGGGCGGGCTTGAGGAGGTTGGCCGCGTCGGCGGCGCCTTCGGCGGCGCCGGCGCCGACGATCGTGTGGAGCTCGTCGATGAAGAGGATGACCTGGCCTTCCGAGGCGCTGATCTCCTTCAAGATCGCCTTCATCCGCTCCTCGAACTCGCCGCGGAACTTCGTGCCCGCGAGCAGGCTGCCGATGTCGAGGGTGAGCAGCCGGCGGTCCTTCAGCCCCTCGGGGACGTCGCCCGCGACGATGCGGCGGGCGAGCCCCTCGGCGATGGCGGTCTTGCCGACGCCGGGGTCGCCGATCAGCACGGGGTTGTTCTTCGTGCGGCGCGAGAGGATCTGGATCACGCGGCGGATCTCGTCGTCGCGGCCGATCACCGGGTCGATCTTGCCCTTGCGCGCGCGCTCGGTGAGGTCGAGCGTGTACTTCTCGAGCGCCGCGTACTTGCCCTCGGGGGAGGGGTCGGTCACCCGCTGCGAACCGCGCACGGCCTTGAGCGCCGTGAGGATCGCGTCGCGGTCGGCGCCGTTCGTGCGCAGGAGGTCGTAGGCGGCGCCCGAGCGCTCGCCGAGGATCCCCAAGAGGAGGTGCTCGGTCGAGACGTACTCGTCCTTCTGGTCCTTCGCGACGGCCTCGGCATCGTCGATCACCTTGCGCAGGCGGCGAGAGAGGACGGCGTCGGCGCCGCCCTGCACGCGGGGCAGCCGTTCGAGCTCCTTCGCGACGAGGGACGTGAGCCGCTCGCCGTCCACACCGGCCTTGGCGAGCAGGGACGGCACGATGCCGCCCTCCTGCTCGAGGAGCGCGGAGAGCAGGTGCTCGGGGAGGAGCTCGGGCTGCCCCGCCGAGACGGCGCGCGTCTGCGCCTCCTGCAGGGCCTCCTGCGACTTCTGCGTCAGCTTTTCGAGTCTCATGGCGTCCTCCCGTTGCATCCATCCTACGACGCGGCCCGGGGCGGCTCATGCACGCCCCGGGCCCTTCGATCCGATCGGAGTGCAGGGCACCCCCGACGGGCTCACTTGATCTTGATCGTCCGCGGCTTCACGTCCTCGCGCTTCGGGATCGTGATCGTCAGGACGCCGTTCTCGAACGTGGCGTCCGCCGTCTCCATGGCGGCGCCGCGGGGCAGGGTGATGGCGCGATGGAACGCGCCGTAGCGGCGCTCCATCCGGTGCCAGCTCTTGCCGCTCGTCTCGCTCTCCTGCTTCTTCTCGCCGGAGATCGTGAGCACGCCGTTCTCGAACTGGATCTGGACGTCGTCCTTGCAAAGGCCCGGCAGCTCCGTCATCACGTGGAAGGCGTGTTCGTCCTCGGTGATGTCGAGCGCGGGCGTGAGCAGGCGGCCGCCGTCTTCCTGCGTGCGGCCGAGCATGTCGTCGAACCAGCGGCCGAAGGTGAGGCCGTACGGGCTCATCGAATCGAGGACTTCCTTGCGGGCGAGAGGGGTCTGGCTGTTCATCGGGTTTCTCCTTGGATGCTATGGGGGGATGCTCTGGGGCCGGGTCACGAGGCTGCCCCGCCGACATCGGTCAATAGCGAGCACCGTGCCAAGCCCCGCGCCTAGGGGCCGGCCCTCCGCGTCGTCGTAACCCGCGGCGAGAGGCCCGGTTCGGCCCTCCCCTCGCCCCCCGTGCCCCCCGACTCCCCTCCCGGGGTCCGGCCCTTGCCCGTTTGGCAGGGCGCCCGCGGCGCTGACCCTGCCGCGACGGCAGGGATCGAACGCACGCTAGTGCAGGCGCACGAGCGCGCGGCGGAGCGGGGGCGCCTCGCCGTCCACGCCGAGCAGTACCCGGTCGAGGTCGCCTGCGAGGGAGACGCGCCACCAGGCGCTGGGGTGATCGAGGTCGCGCCCGGGGCGGAGGATGGGACCCACGCCGTGGCCTTCGGAGAGCATGAAGCCGTCCTTGACGTCGCCCCAGGTCGCCTCGTGCGTCGTCAAACGGAGGTCCATGCGACAGCCGGAGGTGGGGGAGTCGCGGGTGACCGTGAAGTCGATGCCCGTCGCGCCCTCGGGGAGGCTCTTGGCCACGTGGATGAGGATCGCCGTGAGGTCGAGACCCGTGAGGGGCTTCCCTTTCAGCCCCTCGACGAGGGCGCGCAGGGACGGGCTCGGAAGTGGGCCCGCGTCGGACCAGCAGACCTCTCGCAGGATGGAGGCGATGCGGCGTCGCAGCGCGTCCAGGGGGACTCTTTCGGGGGCGGCGGGGGCGAGAGACAAGAACGCCATCCCGACGGCGGGCAACGTGCCGAGGCCGGCCTCGAGCATCGCGGTCGTGGCCGCGTCGCGCGGGGCCCCGTCGGGCGCCGCGAGCCACGCGTCGACGAGGCGCTTGGCCACGCCGGCCGGGAGGGGCGGGACGTCCGGCGTCGCGGAGGCGTCCACGGGGTCGAGGCCGTGCTCGCGGCGCCACCGGTTGAGCATCAGGAACCGCTGGCGACGGCGTTCGCCGGTGGAGGCGGAAGCGTCGAAGGCATAGCGGTCGGGCCAGAAGTAGGCGGCGAACTGCGCCGCGCGGTCGCCGATGCGACGGAGGTTCTCGACCCCGTTCGCCCAGCCACGCATGCCGAAGGCACGGTCGTCGGGGAGCAGGGTCACGACCAGACGCTCGACCGCGGCGACGTCCTGCGGCGTGAGCGCCGGAGGGGGGGGCGCGCCGGGCTCGGCGGGATCCGCCGGCGCGAGGAGGCGCGCGAGCGACGAGGGGAGCTGGGCGCGCAGCTCCAGCGGGCACGCGTCGAGGGTGGCCATCATCCGGGTGAGGGAGGGACCGGGCGCCGCAGTGAGCAGGAAAGCGGCGAGCTTGGCCATGGCGCGATCGTCCGGGTCGAGCCGCGGCCACTCGCCGAGCAGTCGCTCGACCCCATCGCGACGCCCCTGCCTCAGGAGCGTCTCGGCCGCCGCCACCCGCAGCGCCAGCGGCCGGTCGGGCGCGGCCCACGCGAGGAGCATCGCTTGGACGTCCGGCGTCGAGAGCGGGGCGAGCATGGCGAGGAGGTCGACCTGCATCCGCAGGTCTGCGCCCTCCAAGGCCTCGCGGATCGTGCCGGGCGCCGCATCGGGGAACCGTGCGACGAGCTGGCGCGCCTGCGCGACGGACGATCCGTCCCGGGCGAGCACCCCGCGCCGGAGGATGCCGATCTCGCCCTCGGTCTCGAAGGCGGCCCACCACGCGGACACGGTGCTGCGGAGCGCTTCCCAGCCGGCTTCGTCGGAGGGCAGGCCTTGGAAGAAGTCGCGATGCGCGATTCTCTCGAGCGTCTCGAGTGCGAGCTCTCGCATGCGCCGGAGCCGACGCTCGGTGCGGTACCCGTACTCGTCGGGTTCCAGGCGGAGTTCGCTCCTGGTGAATCGCAGGTCGCTGAGTGCCTCCCTCAGCGCCGGCACCGCGGCGTAGCCTAGGCCGACGAGCCTCGCCCTCGGGTCCGTCGAGTCGGCGGGGACGTCCTGCGGGTGCCCGTCGCGGCAGACGGGCAGGGCGTTCACCCATCGGCGGGCCGCCACGGCGGGATCCGGCTCGCTCGACGCCGCGTCTGCCGCGACCTGCGCTTCCTCCTTCGACTGGCGCTCGAGCAGGGCGTCCCACCGTCCCATCTCCGCGCTCGGCGACACGACGCCTCGCGCGCGCAACGCACGGAAGTCCGCGAGGCCCTGCGCCCAAGTGCGCTCGCCCGCCAGCACGCGCTGACCCCACAACACGAGGACGCGCGCCTCGAGATCCTGCTTGACCAAGTCGAGCGTCGTCCAGGATCCGTAGCGCGGACCGCCCCGCGGCAGCGCAGCGACTTGGCGCCAGATGCGGAGCGCGAGGTCCTTCGCCCCGCGCGCGGCGACGGCGCGCGCGAGCACCGCGCCTTGGAAGCGCCACGGGGGGTGATCGTCGAGCCCGAACGAGTCGCGGGGGCCGTCGCGTTCCGGCGGGGGGCCCAACGGCGACGACGGTGGATCGAGGATTGCCTTCACCTCCTGCACGACCTCGACGGTCTCGAGGATCGACGAGGGGGGGAGCTTGACCGGCGCGGCGGGGATGCGGCCGTCGTACTCGAGCCACCCCTGCTTCACCACGGTCTCGGCGAGATCCGTGCCGAGCAGGCGTCGCCCCTCGGCCGTCTCGCCGAGCACGAACGCGTGCGTCCAGCGGCGGACCACCTCCCCGCCGGAGTACGAGGCGCCGTAGTGGACCCGAACGAAGGGCAGCTTCCCCACGTCCGGCATCCCCAGGCCGTCCCACCACGCGATCATCCGGTCGAGCCCGGCCTCGTCGGCGTCGACGGGGACGCGCGGCAGGTGGCGCTGTCGCTGCAACTCCTTCCACGCGGCGGGGTCGAGCCTGCCGAGCCACGCACTCCACTCGTTGACGTCCCCGCCCGGCACCCCCTCGTGCGTGAGCGAGGCGATGAACCCGCGGATCGGCCCGTACTTCGGGAGCGCTTCCACGAGCATCTGCAGGCCGGCGACCTCTCCCTGGGCGGCGAGCGCGCGGGCGAGCCCGACCCAGACGTACAGGTCCTTCTCGACGGCGATCCGGGCCGTCAACCACGGCACGAGCGTCTCGGGGTCGAACGTGGCCGTCAGCGCCGTCGCCGCCTCCTGGCGTGCGCGGGCGTCGGCCTTGCCGTCCTCCACGCGCGCGCGGAGCTCCGCGACGGTGGGGGCGGCGTCGTCGGCGCTCGCGCGGCGCGCGCCGCCGAGAAGGCACGCGGCCGTCAGGAGCGCGGCGAGCGTCCCTCGGGTCCTGCACCTGATGCGTTCCATCGCCGTCGACCTCCTCCCTCCCCCCCGCCCCCTCCCTCCCTGCGGGGCCTTGCGGCCCCCGGGCCTGTCACATCGACGGTGGGCACCGCTCAAGCCACGCCGTCAGCGCCGCCACCACCGCCGGCGACGCCGGCACCAGGGGCAGGCGTAGGTCGGCGCACGGCAGCAGCTTCTGGATCCACAGCGCCGACTTCACGGGGATCGGATTCGTCTCGAGGAAGAGCGCGCGGACGAGCGGCGCCATCTTCTCGTGGAGGGCGAGGGCCTCGCGGCCGCGGCCTGCGAGCGCGTGCGCGACCATGGTCGCGACCTCGGCGGGGACGACGTTGCTCGCGACGCTGACGACGCCGGTGGCGCCGAGCGACATCATCGGGAGCGTGAGGCCGTCGTCGCCCGAGAGGATCGGGAGGTCGGTGAGCTCGCGCAGGCGCGTGACGCGGTCGACGGTGCCGTGGGCCTCCTTCAGCGCGAACATGCCGCCGGAGGTGCGCAGGCGGGCGATGGTCTCGATGTCGACGTGGACGCCCGTGCGTCCCGGGATGTGGTAGAGCATGAGCGGAAGGCCGCCCTCGTCGGCCATGGCGCGGAAGTGGCGGTAGAGCCCTTCCTGCGTGGGGCGGTTGTAGTACGGCGCCACCGCGAGCGCGCCGACGGCGCCGGCGGCCTTGGCCGACTTGACGAGCTCGACGGCGTGGTGGGTGTCGTTGCTGCCCGCGCCTGCGACGACGGGGACGCGCCCGCGGGCCGTCGCGACGACGGTGTCGACGATCGCGCGGTGCTCGGCGTCGGAGATCGTGGGGGACTCGCCGGTGGTGCCGCAGGGGCAGAGCCCGGCCGTGCCCGCGGCGATCTGCCGCTCGACGAGGCGCGCGAGGGTCGGGAGGTCGACGCGGCCGCCCTGGAACGGGGTGACCAGCGCCGTCCAGCTGCCTTCGATGCGGGCGGGGAGGCCGCTCATGACCGGGGCGCCTCGTCCATGCGCGCCCGTGCGACGCGGTCGCGCATCTCGCGCACGGCGGACTCGAGGCCCGTGAAGATCGCGCGCGAGACGATGGCGAAACCGATGTTGACCTCCTCGACGTCGGGGAGGGCCGCGATGCGCGACACGTTGCGGTAGTCGAGCCCGTGGCCCGCGTGGACGCGGAGGCCCAGCGTGCGCGCCGTCGCCGCCGCGCGCGAGACCGCGAGGAACGTGCCCACGCGCTCGGCGTCGGTCTTCGCGTCGGCGTATCGGCCCGTGTGGATCTCGACGGCCTCGGCGCCCGTCTCGTTGGCCGCCACGAGCGCCGCCTCGTCGGGGTCGACGAACAGCGAGACCGCGATGCCCGCGGCCTTCAGCTCGTCGACGACCTTCGTGAGCACGGCCATCTGCGCGGCGACCGCGAGGCCCCCCTCGGTGGTGAGCTCCTCGCGCTTCTCGGGGACGAGGCACACCGCGTCGGGCTTCACGGAGCGCGCGAACGCGACCATCCCCGGCGTGGCCGCCATCTCGAGGCAGAGCGGCAGGGCCAGGTTCTCGCGCACGAGCCGCACGTCGCGTTCCTGGACGTGGCGCCGGTCCTCGCGCAGGTGGAGGACCAGATGGTCGGCGCCGCCGAGGAGGGCCGCGTGCCCGGCCGCCAGGATGTCGGGCGAGCGGCCCCGTCGCGCCTGGCGCAGCGTGGCCACGTGATCGAGGTTCACTCCGAGACGGATCATTCGGCCTCCAGGTCGGCGCAGCCTAGCGCGCCCCCGTCACGGGGGGCGAGTCCCGCCGGACGGGGGGCCCGCGCCGTTGCCCCCACGGGCGGGGGCGGCGTAGGCTGCCCCGATGCGCATCGGAGCGGGCCGCTTCAAGCACGCCGACCTGCCGCCGGTCGGCCCCGGCGTCCGCCCGGTCCCGGCACGGCTTCGGCAGAGCCTCTTCTCCGTGATCGATCCCTGGGTGGCCGGGGCGGCGGTCCTCGACCTGTGTGCCGGGGTGGGGGGGCTCGGCCTCGAAGCCCTCTCCCGCGGCGCCGGCCGGGTGGTCCTGGTCGACACCGACCCCCAGCCGCTCGCGGCCCTCCGGCGCTGGATCGACCATCGCGGGGTGGCGGCCGAGGTGACTCTGGTGCGCGCCGACGCCCGCCGCGGGGGGTGGCCCCCCGGTCCGTACGACCTCATCTTCTTGGATCCCCCGTTCGAGGAATGGCAGGGGGCGCGGGGGATCGTCCCCTTTCTCGCGCGTGCCGTCGCCGACGTGGCCACCGAGGGGCTCGTCGTCCTGAAGACACCGGGGGAGGCCAAGGTCCCCGAGGACCCCCGTTGGGTCGTCCGGACCGTCCGCCGCCAGGGCGACGTCGCCTACGCGCTGGTCTCCCTCCCCGACCTCTAACAAGAAGTCTCTGAGACTTCTTGTTAGAGGTTGATCTCCGGCGCGCGTCCCTCCCCGGTCGTAGAATCTAGAACTGCTCGATTGTGTCTGACACACTTGGTTAGTTCTGGACGATCAAGAGAAGGCGGCGGAACGCCGATCCGGAAGGGTGCAGTCATGGAGAGCCCCGTGCGCCCCGTCAAGCCCGCGTGCCGCGAGAACGCCGAGCAGACCCTGGACGCCGCGAATGCGGCCGCCGGTGCCCAGGGCTCGGTTCCCCCGGCCGCCCCGACCTCGCCGTCCCAGTTCGCCCACCAGCCGTTCGCCCACAAGCCTCCGA
>JAYTCP010000529.1:0-2282 GCA_043736435.1 Planctomycetia bacterium
GTCCGCGCGACGTTGCGTAGCGTGGGGGTGCGGAAGCGACCGCGATCCTCGTCGCGGCCCGTCACGGCGTAGCGGCCGAGGTCGGTGGCGCCCTTCGCCACGGTGCCGGTGGCGTGGTACTCGCCGTCGGTGAACGCGGCCTCGGTGGGACGGATCGAGTGGCACCCGGCGCACGCGCCCTTCGTGCGGAAGAGCTCGTAGCCGCGCTTGGCGGCGTCCGGCATCGCCGTCCCGTCCTTGCCGAACCACCAGCGGTCGAAAGGGGCGTCTCCCGCGAGCAGCGTGCGCTGGAACGCGGCAAGCGCGTGGGCGATGCGACGCAGCGTGACCGTCTCGCTCCCGAACGCCGCGGCGAAGAGTGGGGCGTAGGCTGGCGCCTCGCGGATCCGCTCGACGAGCAGCTCCTCCGTCATGTCGAGCTCGGTGGGGGCGAGCAGCGGCCCCTCCGCCTGGCTCTCGAGGCTCACGGAGCGGCCGTCCCAGAACAGGCTCGGGTAGATGGCCGCGTTGAGCAGGCTCGGGACGTTGCGGGAGCCGACCTGACCGCGCACGCCGACGGCCGTCGCGAGGCCGTCGGTGAACGCGAGCTCGGGGAGATGGCAGTGCGCGCACGACTTCGTGCGGTCGCGCGACATGGCGGGCTCGAAGAAGAGCTTCCGGCCGAGCGCCAGCTTCTCCTCCGTGATCGGGTTGCTCGGCGGCACCCAGGGCGCGGGAAGGCCGCGGGGCACCGCGAGCCCGCCGTCCTTCCACGCGGAGAGGAGGGGCGCCTTCGGATCGGGCTCGCGCGCGCTCGCGAGCGCGCCCGCGCCCACGAGGCACAGCGTCGCCGCGCCGAGGCCGGCGAGCCGACGCGCGAGGCGGCGCGGACGGCGGGAGGGGCGGGCCATGGCGGTCACTTCCACCGGAAGGGCAGCCGCGCGAAGCGGACCGCGAGGGCCGCGGGCAGCGCGATGCGGTCGTCGCTCGCGAGCACGTGGGCGACCAGGTCGTCGGCCTCGCGCTCGAGGTCCGCGGCGGCGTCGCCCTTGCCCGCGGCGCGCAGGTCCTTCGCGCGGCGGCGCAGGGTGTCGGCCTCGCGACGCTTCGCGGCCGCGTCGGCGGTCTCGCCGTCGTCGGGGCCCTTCCACCGCCCGCGGTCGTAGAGGATCTCGGGGCGCGCCTCGAACCAGTGCGGCGCCTTCGTCACCGGGTCCGTCACGGGGCCGCCGCGCTTCACCTCGGGGCGATGGGTCCAGCCCTTCACCGTGAGCTCGCCGGCTTCGGGATCGACCCACGCCCGCGACACGCCCTTCGCCTCGACGACCTCGAGCGTGTACGCCCGCGCGGTCCCCATGGGGCGTCCCAGGTCGATCCCCTGGAAGGGCCCGTACGCCACGATGAGCAGGGCGGGGGCCGCGATCTCGAGCTCCACGTCGGTGCCGTACGTCCCCGACGCCGTCCGGGAGAACGCGAGCGCGCGGTCGGCGAAGCAGCGCCCGTCCGCGGCGAAGGCGTCCCCGGGCAGCACGACGAGCTGCACCGCGTCGAACTGGGCGTAGTCGGTCGGCTTCTCCTCGTAGTGGAGGCGGATGCGGCCCGGCGTCCCGGGGCGGCTCGGTGCGACCCGCAGGAGACCGAGCCCGAGGATCGCGGTGCCCGGGTCCGCCAGCCACGAGGCCTCGGCGGCCTTGGACTTCGAAGGGATCGGGGGCTCCCGGGCCGCAGGCCCGGCGGGGGCTGCGGGGGCTGCGGGGGCGGACGGGGGATCCCCGGCCCGTGCGGCCACCCACGGCGGGAGGACGAGCAGGAGGCCCATCGCGGCCAGCGTGCGGAGGGACGGAGGGTGCGCGGGCATCCCGGCATCGTACGGGCCGCGGGGGCGGACGGGGACCCCGGGTACGGCTCCCGGAACGCCCCCGGAGGTGCCCCGCGTGGGGCGGAAGGCATTCCGGGCTTGACCTAGACCTTCGGGCCCGGCCCTGCGATCATGGGATGTCCCGCGGGAGGGTCACCCATGCTTCGCCGACTGGCGGTCTTCGCAGTCGCATCGTTCGTCCTCGCGATGTTCGCTCCCCTCGCAGACGCCCGCGGTGGTGGGGGCGGAGGCCGGGGCGGTGGTGGCGGTGGCCGCAGCGGTGGCACCGGCGGCTCCGCGCGTGCCGCCGGCAAGCGCGGCGCGAGGTCGGCCGCACAGGGCATCGGGCAGCAGAACGACACGGCGCGTCGCGACAACCAGCGGCGAGGCCGTCACCTCGACTGGTAGCGGGCTCCCGCGGCCACGCATCGACCGGCGTCGCTCC
>JAYTCP010000530.1:0-7095 GCA_043736435.1 Planctomycetia bacterium
TGGGCCGGGGCGTGGCGGAGGATCACCACCACCTTCCCCTTCGCGTCGATGCCCGCGTAGTCGTCGTAGCCGAGCTCGGGGGCCTTGATGCCGTAGCCCGCGAACACCACCTCGGCCGTCACGTCGCCCGGGCCCGACACGTCCACGGGGACGAACTCCTCCGCGAGCTTGAACGACGTCTCCTTCCCGTCCGCGGCCAGGGCCGAGAGCGAGGTCTCCTTCAAGACCTTCATCCCGCGCGGGATCGTGAACTGCTGGAAGTACGTCCCGCCGTCGCCCATGGGCCGGAGCCCGAGCCGGGTGAACTCCGCCGCGATCATCTGCGACGCCTTGTCGCAGCCGGCCTCGCCCGACTCGCGGCCCTCCATCGAGTCGTCGGAGAGGGCCTTCACCCAGGCCAGGAGCTCCGCCTTGGTGACGTCGGGGTTGCGTTCTTCCGGGGGCGCCGGGGGCGCGGCCCGCGCGACCGGGGCCCCGGTCGCTGCGAGGGCGGCGAAGGCGGCGAGGAGAACGACAGGAAGCGCGGGCCGCATCCGCCCATCGTAGCGCCGCACCCGGTCCGGGCGTGAACGCCGAACCGTCATCCCCCCCCGCCCCGCGAGCGAATGGGTCGGGCTATCCCCCGCGCGAGCCGTCCGCGACGACGTCGCCTGCCAACCCTCCGAGCTCGGAGCGGAAGGGCAGCACCGCGCCCCCCGAGGCCACGACGTGATCGCGCCCCTGGCGCTTCGCCACGAGGAGGGCCCGGTCCGCGCGATCGAGGAGCGCTTGGGCGCCGGCGCCCTCCTCGAGATCGGCGCTCGTCGCGAGCCCGATGCTCGCGCGCACCTTCACGGCGCCCGCGAAGCCCAACGGGAGCGAGGCGACCTGCTGTCGGACGCGTTCGGCCACCTGCCACGCGGACACCGCGTCGGCGCCGGGGAGGAGAGCGCAGAACTCGTCGCCCCCGTATCGCGCCAGGATGTCCCCCTCGCGGAGCCCGACCCGCAGCGCCCCGGAGACGGCCATGAGGACCTCGTCCCCCGCGCCGTGGCCGTAGTCGTCGTTCACCTTCTTGAAGTGGTCGAGGTCGATCATGAGCACCGCGAGGGTCGTCGTCGAGCGCCGCGAGCGTGCGAGCTCGCGCTGGATCGACTCCGCCAGGAAGGCGCGGTTGTAGAGGCCGGTCAGGGAGTCGACGAAGGCCTTCCGTTCGAGGCTGCGGTTGGCCTCCCTGAGGGAGTCCTCGAGGGCTCGGCGGTCGCGGAGGTCGAAGAGCGTCACGACGAGCCCGTCGGCCTCGACGCCCCCGGTCCGGATCGGGGCGATGCTCACCGAGCACGGGACGTGGACTCCGCCCGCGGAGAGCACGGCCTCGCCGTTCCACGCGCGCATGCCGGCGACGGCCTCGCGGAACCGATCCCGCGGATCCGCACCGCCCTCTGGGGTCAGGAGCTCGACGAGCGTCAGACCCGTGGGGTCCCGGGGGATCCCGCTGGCCAGCCGGGCGAACGCCGGGTTCGCCCGCTCTACGTACCCGCCCGGGGTGACGAGCAGGATGCCCGCCCCCGCGGACTCGAGCGCCGCCTCGCAGCGGAGGGAGTCCGTCGCCCGGGCCCGGCGCTCGAGCCCTGCTTCGAGCACGGAGCGGATCGGGCCCCCCCGCCGGATGGCGACGCAGGCCACGGGGTCGGCCCGAACCAGGGCCGGGGGCACGCCGCTCCCGTCGTCGAGCAGGGCGAACGGCAGCCCCAGGCCCAACACGGCAGAGAGGGTCTCGGCCGTGGCCGTCGGGGCGACCAGGAGGACGTCCGCCGAGCGCCCCAGGGTGCGGACCGCCTCCGGGTCGGAGGCGACGCAGGGGGAGGTGCCCTCCTGATGCAGGGTGGCGGCGAGACTACGAGCCCGGACCTGGTCCGGATCGACGACCAGGATGCGCACGATTCGATCCCCAGGGTTCGGGGCCCCCACCAGACAGAACCATAGTCCACATTCGGCAATCTGTCCGGGGTCTCTTGCCCCCCGGGACGATGCTGCCCCCCGAATCGACCGGGGCCCGGCGTCCACGTCGTGCCCTTCGTGTCCGAGGCCCCCCTGGACCCCCCTCGATCCCCTCGGATCCCCTCAGGCTCGGGGGGGGGGGGAGCTGGCCGGCCGCCGACCCTGCCCTACGCGACGATGCTGTAGCCGCCGTCCACCACGACGGTCTGACCGACGAGCATGGCCGAGAGCGGGCTCACCAGCCACAGGACCACGTCGGCGACGTCGCTCGGCAGCACGAGCCGCCCGGCGGGCGTGCGGCGGGCGCTCTCGGCGAGCCTCTGCTCGCGGTTGGGGAAGTGCTTCAGGGCGTCGGTGTCCACCACGCCCGCCGAGACGGCGTTCACGCGGACTCCGCGGGGGGCGAGCTCGACGGCCAGGTGGCGCACGAGGCTCTCGAGCGCCGCCTTGCTGGCGCCGACGGCGGCGTAGTTGGGGATCGCGCGGATCGCCCCCAGGCTCGAGACGGCGACCACGTGCCCACCGGCCGCGCCCATGAGGACGGACGCCTGCTGGACGAGCGGCAGGAGGGCCGCCGCGTTGATGTCCATCGTCCAGGTCCAGTGCTTGTGGGTGAGCTCCATCGCGGGCTTGATCACGCCCGACGCGGCGTTGCTGACCAGGATGTCGAGGCGTCCGAACTCGTTGCCGAGGACCTCGAACATGGGCGGGATGCCGTCGGCGTCGGCCACGTTGCCCTTCACCAGGACGGCCTTGCGGCCCTTGGCGCGGACCGCGGCGGCCGTCTCCTCCGCCGGCTTCTTGTTGCGGAGGTAGTTGATCGCGACGTCCGCGCCCGCCTCCGCGAGGCGGATCGCGATCCCGGCGCCGATCCCCCGACTCCCCCCGGTCACGAGGGCCTTCTTCCCGTGCAAGTCGATCGCCAAACCAGTGGTCATGCGCGCCTCCGGAACTCGACGGTACCCTGGAAGGCGTGAAGTCCCCGAGAATCGCCCCCCCCGCCCCCACCTCCCTCTCCCTGCGCCTGGCGTCCTCCCTGGCGCTCTTCGGGTTCGCCGCCGTGGCGGGCGCATGCAAGATGTCGCCCGCCATGGAGGCTCGCAACCAGGCGGCGAGGGCTGGCGGTCCCCCAGCCCCGGTCGCAGTCCCGATCGGGGCCCCGGTCGCGGCCCCGATCGCGAGTCCCCTGCCCCCGCCGCCCCCCTCACCAACGACCTCGGCTTCGCCCCCCGCGCACAGGGTCGCGATGCCCACGCCGCTCCCGCCCACGGCGCCGCCCGGTGCGCTCAAGTCCGCCGACCGCGGCGAGCGGACGCTCGGTCCCACGCCCATCGGGCAGATGGCCCCGGAAGAGGCGCCGCCGGTCCCGACCGGGCGCTGATCGGCGCGCCCTCGCCCCGGGTCCCGCGCCGGTCCGTCCACGCGGGCCGCGGTACGATCCGCGCATGCGGCGCCGCACGATCCTCCTGCTGCTCGTGCTGGGGCTCCTGGGCGCGGGGCTGGGAGCCTGGCGCCTCCTCCACCGGGAGCGGCCGTGGGGCGCCCTCGAGGCGATCCCGAGCCCCGTCGACTTCGGGGACGTGCCGTGGCTCGAGCGCACCGACACGACGGTGACGATCCGCAATCGCAGCGATCATCGCGTGCTCCTGGCGACGACCCCGACGTTCACCTGCGCGTGCTTCAGCCTCGGCAAGCCGCTCTCGACGTTCAGCCTCGACGCGGGCGAGTCCGTCGAGCTGAAGATCCTGTTCGCGACGGAGCTCGGCACCGCGGGCCGCTTCCACAAGACGATGTCCGTCCGCAGCGACGACCCGGAGGTGCCCGAGCTGAAGGTGCCCGTGATCGGGCGCATCACCGACTTCCGAAGCGTGGACCCGCGCCAGGTGGCGCTCGGCGTCGTCCCCGCCGCGGGCCCCGCGGTCGAGCGCGTCGTCGCGGTGCGCGGCGGCCACGGGTGGCGCGTGAAGGTGCGGGCCGCGAAGTCGTCGGACGCGCGCCTGACCGCCGAGGTGAAGGACGCCCCCGACGGCAGCGACGTCGTCGTGCGGACGGTGGTCGGGGCGGCGCCGGGGCGCATCGGCGCGCAGATCCAGCTGACGCTCGAGGTCACGGGGGAGGACGGCGCGACGCGGACGCACACGGAGACGGTCTGGGCCACGGGCGACATCCGCTGATCTCGAGGGCGCGGGGGACGCCCCGTGCCCTCGGGGCAGGGAGAGGACGGGATGGCGAGGTCGAAGCGACAGGGGTTCCTCGTGCTGCCGCTGCTGCTCGCGCTCGGCGCGGTGGGGTATCTCGTGCTCGGAGAGGGGGGGCTCGGGGGGCCGAGGGCCGAGGGCGAGGCCGACGGCCCCGACGAGACGGACGGCGCGCCCTCCGCTCTCGCCGCCGGCACCGACGGGACGCTGGCAGCCGGCGCGGGGACGTCCGGGCCCAGGAAGGTCGTGGCCGCGACGGAGGAGCCGGAGGGGCCCAGCCAGCCCACCTTCCCGAAGTCGGAGGGGGTGTACGGGCGGATCCTCGACGCGAAGGAGCGCCCGCTGCCGAACGCGAAGGTGACGCTGTTCCGGGTGGATCCGCTGAATCCGTGGACGCAGATCACGGAGGGGGCGCCCCTCGGCACCGCGGTCTCGGGCACGGACGGCCGCTATCTCGTGGGCCCGGCTCCCGCCGGCGATCGCCTGCGCCTGCGCGCCGAGGCGACGGGCTACGGGGCGCGCACCGAGTTCGTGAGCGCGCGGGGCACGTGCCTCGACGTGATCCTCGAGGAGGGTGGCTCCCTCGTCGCGAAGGTGAAGGACGAGGCGGGCGTCGCCGTCGCGGGCGCCAAGGTCTCGGGGCAGTCGGGGCCTTCCTGGGCGAGCGCGGTCACCGCGCCCGACGGCACCGCGCGCCTCGAGTCCCTCTCCATCGGGCAGGTGCAGGTCCGCGTCGAGGCTGAGGGGTACGCGCCCGCCACCACCGGCGACGTGACGATCGCGGCGGGCGGGACCGTCGAGAAGGCGTTCGTCCTGCGCAAGGGCCAGGAGATCACGGGGCGCGTGCTCGAGGAGATCGGTTCGCGCGCGGTGGGCGGCGCGACGGTCGTGTCGCAATGGTGGGGCTCGATGGGGCAGCAGGAGTCCCCGCCCGTGACGACCGACGCGGACGGCAAGTTCACGATGCGCGTGCCGTGCGGCCCCGGCGAGTACGTCCAGCTCTTCGCGCGCAAAGAGGGCGTGGGCACCGGCATGGGCGGCGTCCAGATCCAGGCGGCGAACTCGGGCATGGCGAGGGGCGCCGGCCGCGAGACCGAGCTCCGGCTGCGCGCCGGCAGCGACATCGAGGGCGTCGTCGTCGAGTCCGACGGGAAGCCCGCGGCCGGCGCGACCGTCGTCTACGCCAACTCGATCGGCAACAAGTCCTGGGCGCAGCTCTCCGCGACGACCGACGCGGAGGGGCGCTTCTCCCTCCCCACGCCGCCGGGCATGGCGAAGGAGTCGCAGTACCAGCTGGGCGCACGCGGGAAGGGCGCGGGCATCGGCTTCGCCGTCGTTTTGGGCAACAAGCCCGGGGTGCGCATCCGGCTGGCCGGCGGCGGCATCGTGATGGGCACCGTGAAGGACGGGAAGGGTCAGCCGGTCGAGGGCGCGCTCGTCTCGGTCCAGTACGACTGGAGCCGGCGCTCGGCGCCGGTCCCGGGCCTCGAGGGCAACCCCTGGCAGTACGGCCAGCTGATGAACGACCCCCGCCTCTCCTCGCCGTTCTCGACGAGCGACGCCGAGGGGCGCTATCGCGTCGAGGACGTGCCTCTGGGCAACTACCAGGTCGCGGCGACCTGGGGCCTCGACAAGGCCGTCGGCGGGCAGCCTCTCCAGATCCGCGCGGGCGCGACCGAGACGGTGGACCTCACGTTCGGGGCCGGCAAGCGGATCGAGGGCGTGGTCCTCGACGCCGAGGGCAAGCCCGTCGCGGGCGCCTCGGTGAGCGGAGGCGAGGCCCAGCCGAAGCCGGGTCGCAACACCTACGTCGAGGACCGGACCGACACCGACGGGCGCTTCGTCCTGCGCAACCTCGAGGCCGAGCGCTGGAACGTCAACGTCTACGCGGTGGGCTTCACGGCGGAGAGCCGCCCGAGCGTCGCCGTGGGCGAGAGGAGCCTCGAGCTGCGTCTGACGCCGCTCGGCTGGGTGGACGGGCTCGTCGTCCTCCCCGAGGGCGGCCCGTTCACGAGCAACTTCGAGCTGGCGGCGGAGCCCATCGGCGACGTCGCCGGCGGACAGGAGGATGGGAGCCGGAACGGACGCGAGTTCCGCCAGGAGTCGTTCTCGAGCGCGGACGGGACCTTCCGCCTGAAGGGGCTCGGCGCCGGGACGTGGAAGCTCAGCGTGCAGTCGACCGACAACTGGATCCCCCGCGCGCCGGTCGAGGTCCCGGTGGTCAACGGTCGCGGGAGCGGGCCCGTCGAGATCCGGCTCACCCGCGGCGGCACCGTGTCGGGGCTCTTCACGGAGGAGGGCTCGCGGCAGTCCGTCCAGTGGGGCAACATCGGCCTCCAGATCCAGGGCACGCCCGACTCGGGCGGCAACACCAGCGGGTGGGGACAGTCCGACGCGAACGGCCGCTTCCAGATCACGGGGCTCGCCACGGGGACGTACCTCCTCACGGCGACGACGCCGCAGGGCATGCAGGTCGAGGACGAGGTCCGCGTGGTCGCGGGGCAGACGGCCGACCTCAACCTCGCCGCGCGCCGCTTCGGCTCGGTCGTCGTCAAGGTCCTCGATCCGGCGGGCGCGCCGGTCGCGGGCGCGAGCGTTTTGCTCGTCACCTCGCGCGGCAACCACCTCAACCCGAACTGGGACCTCCTGCGCAAGGAGGGAAGGGTCGACTTCACCAAGCCCGACGTGTGGCAGTCGCTCTCGACGACCGACGAGACCGGCGTCAACCGTCGCTGGCACGTGCCGCCCGGTCGCATCGAGGTGAAGGTCGTGGCGCGCGGGAAGCCGGGGCAGCCGGCCCAGACGCTCACGCAGGGCGCGCAGGCCTTCGTCGACGTGGCGAGCGACCAGGAGTCGACGATCACGGTCACCCTGCAGGCTCCGGGGGGCGCGGGGGGCGGGGGCGACGGCGGCTAGC
>JAYTCP010000531.1:0-3311 GCA_043736435.1 Planctomycetia bacterium
GTTGATCGCCAACTGCCAGCGCACCGCCTCGACGCGGCTCGACACGACGCCGTCGGCGACCTCCGTCGTCAGGCGGTCCCCCACCCTCGCCTGCCCCGAGGACTTGAGCAAGGCGCCGCCGTCGAGTCGGGTCAGGCTGTACCCGCGGTCGAGCACGCGGAGGGGGGACAGGGCCTCGATCTCCTTCCGCAGCGACTCGTAGGCGGCCACCGCGAGGTCGAGCCGGGTCCGCGCCGCCTGCGCGCCCCGCGCCGCGAGGTCGTCGAGGGCATCCCGCCGCCGCAGGAGCTCGTGGCGGGGATGACGGCCCGCGAGGCGCGCCTCGAGCTGGTCGAGGTGGGCGCGATGGCGCCCGAGCACGGCCGTCGGGCTGCGGGCGCCCAAACGGGCGGCGAGGCCGTCCAGGTGATCGCGGAAGGCCCGGGCGCGGGTGACGGGCTCGCGCAGGACCGGCCGCGTCGCCGCGGCCTCGACGCGCTGCCACGCCCGGTCGAGGCGCATCCGCACGAGGTGACGGAGGCGCCCCTCCCGGCGCTCGAGGTCGCCGAGGAGCTCGTCGCGCACCGGGACGACCAGCTCGCCCGCCTGCGAGGGCGTGGCCGCCCGCACGTCGGCGACGAGGTCGGCGATCGTGACGTCGATCTCGTGGCCGACGGCCGAGACCACGGGGGTCGTGCAGGCCGCGATGGCCCGCGCGACGGGCTCCTCGTTGAAGGCCCACAGGTCCTCGAGGGAGCCCCCGCCGCGCCCCACGACGATCACGTCCGCGCGCGCGTACCGGTCGGCGAGCGCGAGGCCCCGCGCCACGTCGAGGGCGGCGCCGGCGCCCTGGACCCTGACCGACACGAGGACCAGCTCGACGCGGGGGAAGCGCCGGTGGATCACGGTGACCAGGTCGCGCACGGCGGCGCCCGTCCGGCTCGTTACGAGCGCGATGCGGCGGGGCAGGAAGGGCAGCGGCACCTTCCGAGCGGGGTCGAACAGCCCCTCGGCCGCGAGGCGCTTCTTCAGCTGCTCGAACGCGAGCTGGAGGGCGCCGAGCCCGAGCGGCTGGACCTCCCCGACGATCAGCTGGTACTTCCCGTGCGGCGGATAGACGTCGAGGCCCCCGCGGCAGACCACCTCGAGCCCGTCCTCGAGGGCGAAGCGCAGCCGCGCGGCCGTCGTGCGCCAGATCACGGCGGGCAGGATCGCGCCCTCGTCCTTGAGCGAGAGGTAGACGTGCCCCGAGGCGACGCGGCGAAGGTTCGTCACCTCGCCCCGGACGAGCACGTCGTCGAAGGCGTCGGAGACGAGCCCCTGGAGCGCGAGCGTGAGCTCGGTGACGCTGCGGACCTGCGGCGCGGACGCCGGGACCGCGGGCATCAGTCCCGGCCGCCCGCCGCCACCGGCACGTCCGCGGGGAGCGGGAGGAAGAGGGGCTCGATGCGGATCGCCTTGCCCGTGCGCTCGTCCACGTCGACGAGGACGCTGCCGAAGCGGATGTCGCCGTCCGCGACCGCGTACGGCTCGTGGACGTTCGTGCGCATCTTCTTGAGGATCGCCTCCTTCACCCGGCCGATGACCCCGTTGTACGGGCCCGTCATGCCGCAGTCGGTGAGGAAGGCCGTGCCGCCGGCGCGGATCGTCGCGTCGGCCGTCGGCACGTGCGTGTGCGTGCCGAACACGAGGGCGGCGCGACCGTCCACGTGCCAGGAGAGCGCGATCTTCTCGCTCGTGGCCTCGGCGTGCATGTCGATGACCACGACGTCGGCCGTGTCCTTCATGGAGGCGAGCGCGCGGTCCGCCTCCTCGAAGAAGTCGCCCCACGCGTTCATGAACACCTTGCCCTGCAAGTGGATCACGCCGATCTTCACGCCACGCGGCCCCTCGACGACGCAGGTGCCGCGGCCGGGCGAGGCCTTCGGCCAGTTCGACGGCCGGAGGAGGCGCTCCTCCTTCTCGTAGAGGGGGAAGGCCTCCTTCTTGTCGAAGGCGTGGTCGCCCATCGTCACCACGTCGGCGCCGGCCGCGCGGAGCTCGCGGTAGATCTTGTCGTTGATGCCCGCCCCCGCCGCGGAGTTCTCGGCGTTGACGACGACGAAGTCGATCTCGCGCGCGCGGCGGAGCTCGGGCAGGAAGTGGGCGCAGGCGATGCGGCCGGGGCGGCCCACCACGTCACCGACGGCGAGGATGCGGATCATCCCGACATGGTAGCCGGGCCCGGGGCCACGGCCCCGAAGACCCCAGCGCGTCAGCGCGACTTGAAGACCGCACAGAGCTTGTCGAGGGCTGCCGGCTGGAAGCGGTACCACACCCAGACGCCGCGACGCTCGCGGGCGAGGAACCCGGCCTCGTGGAGGACCTTCAGGTGGTGGCTCACGGTCGGCTGGGAGAGCTTGAGCGGCGCGATCAGGGCGCCCACGCAGGCCTCCCCCTTCGGGGCGCGGCGGATGATCGAGAGGAGCCGCACCCGCGCGGGATCGGCGAGCACCTTCAGCTGGCGCGCGATGCGCCGCGCGTCCGTGGGGGACAGGCGCTCGCCGAGGAGGGTCGGGGGGCGATCCAGGGTGGCTCGGGAAGTCATTGGGGGGAATCTAGCAGCCCCCGCAGGCGCGTGGTCGTAGTTTGATCTCGGCTTGACCGGCTCCGGGCAGACTCGGGTCCCGGACCGCCGACGTCCTCCCCGCGCGGGGAGGGTCGCTGCGGCCACGATGGACGCGGACGGCCGCGCGGCCCCTCCCCCGTCGGGCCCGAGCGCCCGCAGCGCCCCGGCCCCTCCTCATGACCCACCTCCCCACCGTCCTCTTCGTCTGCGTCCACAACGCGGGCCGGTCCCAGATGGCGGCCCACTTCCTCGACGCGAAGGCGAAGGGCCGCGTCCTCGCGCGATCGGCGGGCAGCGCGCCGGGCGAACGGGTCGACCCCGCGGCCGTCGCGGCGATGGCCGAGGTCGGCATCGACATGTCGAACGCGGTGCCGAAGCGACTCGAGGACGCCGGCGTGCATGAGGCCGACGTCGTCGTGACCCCGGGCTGCGGCGACGCGTGCCCGTACGTCCTTGGCAAGCGCTACGAGGACTGGAAGCTCGAGGACCCGGCGGGGAAGGACCTCGAGACCGTGCGCCGCGTGCGCGACGAGATCGCGCGCCGCGTCGATGCGCTGCTCCAGAGCCTCACCGCGAGCGCATAGGAATGCGATCCCGCGGGTGTTTCCGGGGGCGGCGGGGGCCGGCCCCGCCTCCCTCAGCGCGCCCAGTCGATGACCTGGGTCTCGCGGAGCACGGTGACGCGGATCTCGCCTGGGTAGGAGAGGCCCTGCTCGACGGCCTT
>JAYTCP010000532.1:0-2901 GCA_043736435.1 Planctomycetia bacterium
TTCACGAGCGACGGGTCGCCCCGTCCCCCCAGGGCCTTCATGGCCGCCCCCATGAGCCGCCCGATGGCCCGGTCATTGCCGGCGCGGACGTCCGCCGCCGACCGCGGCTCCGCTTCGATCGCCTTCTCGCAGGCCGCCCGGATCGCGCCGGGATCCGACACCTGCCCGAGCCCCAGGCGGGCGACCTGGGCCTTCGGCGCCTCCCCGGTCGTCCACAGGGTGGCGAGCACCTGCTTCGCCGTGGACGTGTTGATCGTCTTGCCGTCGACGAGGGCGGCCAGCTCTCCCAGGAGGGCCGGAGGGAACGGCACCGCCTCGATGCCCTGGTCCTTCTCGTTCAGGCGGGCGAACACCTCGCCCGTCAGCAGGTTCGCGACGGTCTTCGGCGCGCCGCCCGCCGCGACCGCGGCCTCGTACCAGTCCGAGACCCGCCGCTCCGCCGTGAGCACGCCCGCGTCGTACGCGGAGAGCCCGAACGCGGTCACGTAGCGCGCGCGGCGCGAGCGCGGCAGCTCGGGAAGGGTCGCGCGCTCGGCATCGCCCATCGCGGTCGGGACCTCGAGCGGCGGCAGGTCCGGCTCGGGGAAGTACCGGTAGTCGTCGGCCGACTCCTTCCACCGCTGGTGGACCGTCTCGCCCTTCGCGTCGTCCCACCCGCGGGTCGAGCGGGGTGTGCTCTGCAACGTGACGCCCTTCTCCCGGTACTCGCGGTCCTGCCGCGCCTGCTCGAAGCGGATCGCCCTCTCGACATTGCCCACCGAGTTCACGTTCTTGACCTCGACGATCGGCGTGCGGTCGCCGTTCGCGTAGACGAGGTTGACGTTGGGCTCGCAGCGGAGGTTGCCCTCCTGCATGTTGCCTTCGCTCGTGCCCACGTAGGCCACGATCCGGCGCAGCTCGTCGAGGTAGCGTCCCGCCTCCGCGGCCGAGGCGAGGTCGGGCTCGGACACGATCTCGAGCAGGGTCGTGCCGCACCGGTTCAGGTCGATGCGGCTGTCCTTCGTCCCCGCGAGGTGGAACGACTTGCCCGTGTCCTCCTCGAGGTGCGCGCGGCGGATCCGCACGCGCTTCTCCGCGCCGTCGTCGCCGTCGATCACGATGGCGCCGCCCTCGCAGAGGGGCATGTCGTACTGGCTGATCTGGTACCCCTTGGGCAGGTCGGGATAGAAGTAGTTCTTCCGGTCCCACTTCGTCCGTCGCGCGATCGTGCAGCCGAGCGCGAGCCCGGTCCGGATCCCGAGCCGCAGCGCCTCGCCGTTCAGCACGGGCAGCGCGCCGGGCAGCCCGAGGCACACCGGGCACACGTGCACGTTCGGCTCGGCCCCGTAGACGGCCTTGCACGGGCAGAACGCCTTCGTCTTCGCGTTGAGCTGGAGGTGGACCTCCATCCCGACGATCACGCGCGGGACGCCCGGGTCGCTCATCGGAGGGCCTCCCCCGCCAGCGCCGGAGCCTCGTACGCGAGGCCCGTCGCCTCGCGCAGCGCCGTGCCCACGGCGAAGCAGCGGTCGTCGCGACCCTCGGCGGCCCACACTTGGAGCCCGATGGGCAGCCCTGCCTTCGTGCGACCGCCCGGCACGCCGATGGCGGGCGTGCCCGCGAGGTTCGCGGTCACGGTCAGCACGTCGCACAGGTACATGGACAGCGGGTCGGCCGCCTTCTCGCCCACGCGGAACGCGGGGAACGGGCTCGTCGCCGACACCCACACGTCGCAGGCCTCAAACGCCCGCGCCACGTCCCCGCGGAGCCGGGCGCTGACGGACATGGCCCGCTTGTAGTACGCGTCCGTGTAGCCCGCCGACAGCGCGAACGTGCCCAGCAGGATCCGCCGCTTCACCTCGAGGCCGAAGCCCTCGTCGCGGCTGCGCGCGTACAGGCGCTCGAGGTCGTCGTCCTGGGCGCGATGGCCGTACCGGATCCCGTCGAACCGCGCCAGGTTGCTCGACGCCTCGGCGGGGGCCACCAGGTAGTAGACGGCGATGCCGGCCTTGACGAGCGGCAGCGACATCGGCACGAGCCGCGCGCCGCGCGCCTCGAGCGCCTTGCGCGCGCGCACGACGGCCGCGGTCACCTCCGGGTCGAAGCCCGCCCCGCCGCCCTCGAGCTCCTCGACGATCCCCACCCTGAGGCCCTCGAGCGCGAGGGGCGGGCCCGTGAGCCCGGGCAGGATGCGCGTCGTGGCATCGGCCGCGTCGGGGCCCTCGATCGCCGCAAGGAGCGCCGCCGCGTCCTCCGTCGACCGCGCGAGGGTGCCCACCTGGTCGAGGCTGCTCGCGAACGCGACGAGGCCCGAACGGGACACGCGCCCGTACGTCGGCTTGTGCCCCACGATCCCGCAGAGCGCCGCCGGCTGCCGGACCGACCCGCCGGTCTCCGAGCCGAGCGCGAGCGGCACCATCCCCGCCGCAACTGCGGCCGCGCTGCCGCCCGACGACCCGCCGGGCACGCGCTCGAGGTCGTAGGGGTTGCGCGACGGCCCGAACGCCGAGTTCTCCGTCGACGACCCCATGGCGAACTCGTCGAGGTTCGTCTTGCCGACGACGCATGCGCCCGCGGCCACCGCGCGGGCGACCACCGTCGCGTCGCGCGCGGGCCGGTAGCCCGCGAGGATGCGGCTCGCGCACGTGAGCGGGAGCCCGGCGACCGCGAGGTTGTCCTTCACGGCGAGCGGCACGCCGGCCAGCGGGCCGACGCGTTCACCGCGCGCGACGCGGGCGTCGACCTCGGCGGCCTGGCGGCGTGCGAGGTCCGCGCTCACGTGGAGGAACGCCTTCACGCGACCGTCGAGCGCCGCGATCCGCGCGAGCGAGGCCTCGACGAGGTCCGACGCGCGGAGCCGGTCGCGCGGGTCGGCGACGCGGGCCGCCATCTCGGCCACGGTCAGGTCGAGGGAGTGGGGGG
>JAYTCP010000533.1:0-3278 GCA_043736435.1 Planctomycetia bacterium
AGGGGTCCATCTACGGCTTCATCGGGCCGAACGGGGCCGGGAAGACGACCACGATCCGGATCGCCGCCGGGCTCGTGCGGCCCACGTCGGGGTCTGTCCTGCTCCACGGGATCGACCTGGCCCACGACCGCCTGCGGGCGGCCAAGGGGCTACGGACCCTGGTGGAGGTGCCGGCCTTCTACTCGGGCCTGTCGGGCGAGACGAATCTCTCGATCTTCGCCCGACTGGCGGGCGCCGAGAAGGGCGACGTGGCGCGACTGCTCGGGCGGGTGGGCCTCGCGCACGCGAAGGACCGCCGGGTCGGCGGGTACTCGCTCGGCATGAAGCAGCGGCTCGGGATCGCGCAGGCGCTCGTGGGCCGCCCCGACCTCGTGGTGCTCGACGAGCCCATGAACGGCCTCGACCCCGCGGGCATGCACGAGATGCGCGACTTCATCCGCGAGGAGTGCGTCCAGCGCGGCGTCACGTTCTTCCTCTCGAGCCACCTGCTCGACGACGTCCAGCGCCTGTGCGACCGGATCGGCGTGCTCCACCGGGGCAAGCTCGTGGCGGAGGGCAAGATCGGCGACCTCCTCTCGAGCGCGATCACCGGGTACCGGCTCCGCTGTGACCGGCCGCCCCAGGCGCTCGCGGCCCTCGCGGCGGCCCTGCCCGAGGCGAAGGCGCGTGTGGACGGCGACGGCATGATCCACGTGGACGGCGACGCCACCATCCTCCCGCGGCTGCATCGGACCCTGCTCGACGCGGGCGAGCCCGTCGGCGAGCTGATCCCGGTGCGCGCCTCCCTCGAGCGCTACTTCCTCGACCTCACCGAGGGGGTGATGGGATGAACGGCCCGTTCGCCCGCTGGAGCCGGCTCATCGGCGTCGAGGTGCTCAAGGTCTGGGGCGCCCGGACCTTCAAGATCGGCCTCCTGGCCGTGGCCGCCGTCACCGCGTTCACGGCCTGGTCTCACGACGCGACCGCCGAGGAGACCGCGTGGACCGTGGTCTCGCAGGCGTTCGGGGCGGGCCTGTGGGCCGCCGAGATCTTCCTGCTCGTCGCCGGCACCACGGCCATCGCGGGCGAGACGGCGCAGGGCACGCTCAAGATGATCCTCCCCCACGCCTACCGTCGCGCCGACTGGATCGTCGCGAAGGGGGCCGTGCTGGCGGGACAGGCGGTCCTGCTGCTCGTGGTGGCGCTCGCGACCGCGGTCGTCGCCGGGATGCTGTCGGGGGGGCTTTCGGACGTCACCCAGACCATCGACGCCACCTTCGGCGGCGAGGGGCGCGTCGACGTGCTCCACAGCGCGGCCGAGATGCGCGGGCTGCTCGCGGCGTCGGCGACGGTGGCGCTCGCATCCCTGATCGCGACCGGGCTCCTGGGCCTGATGGTGTCGTGCCTGTTCGACGGCGTGGTCCCCGCGCTCTCGACGGGCTTCCTCCTCTTCCTCGGCGGGAAGAGCGCAGGGGCCGTGTTCGGCGCGTCGCCCGAGCTCCTGAGCAAGATCTACGCGAGCTACCCGGGCGAGATGCTCACCCGCCTCGAGAAGCTCGGCCGCGGCTTCGCCGAGCGGTGGGACGAGGAGCTGTTCGGCAAGGGCCTGACCCTGGCCGCGATCGTGGCGGGGGGCTCGCTGCTGGTCTCGCTGGTGGTGTTCACGCGGCGCGACCTGCAGAGCTGAGCGGGGGACGGGAAGGCGGCCCCGCGGACCCGCCCGTCCCGCTGCTCGAGCCGGGAAGGGCCCGGAGGGGCGCTACGCGCCATGCGGCAGCGCTACGGCGCGTCCCCGCTGGCCGTGAGCTTCCGCTACGGCCTCGGGAAGGTGGTCCACTCGGTCAGCCACTGCTACCTGGAGGAGGAGGGGGGCGCGGGGGGTGGCCCGGCTCCGGTCCCGCGGGCCGAGCCCACGGCGGAGGGCCTGCGAGGCCCCCCACCGTGCGCGGCATCGCGCGTGCGATCAGTGCTTGCCCTTCAGCGGCACGTGATCGTGGATGTCCTTCGAGCCCTTCGCCTTCGTGAAGTCGAAGGCGTAGTCTTTCGGCATCGTCGGGCACTCCTTCACGTGGCACGGCAGACAGGACTCGGCGGTCGGCATCACGGCCCCGAGCTTCGCGATCTCGGCGAACTTGAAGTCGGGGTGGTCCTTCTTGTAGGGGCCGTACAGGCTGCCCGGCCCGTGGCAGGCCTCGCACGTGATGCCTTGGTTGAGCTTCGCGCGCGCGTCCTCTTCCGGCGTGCAGACGGCACCTGCGGCGGGCGGCGTCGGGTAGCCCGTGGGCGTGCCGTAGCCCGTCGTGTGGCACTTCAGGCACTTCGGGTCCTTCGTGTAGTCCGCCTTCGGGTCGAGACCTCCGGCCGTCTTCTTCGCGGCGGCGACGTCGGGCTTCAGGCTCTCGAACGTCTTCGCCATCGGCGTCTTCTTCCAGGACGACTGCTGCTTGAAGTGGCACTTCTTGCAGCCGTCGGCCCCGATGTGGACGGGCTTGGGGTCGTCGGCCTGGGCCGTCGGGCGGGCGGAGAGCAGCCCGCCGAAGAAGCCGGCCGCCGCGATCGCGCCCGCGACAAGCCAGAAGGAACGCAGCTTCGAACCATTCATGGGGACCTCCGAGGTGGACCTCCGTCCCGCGGTGCCGTTCGATGGCGCCGAGGGACCGCGGGGTCCGTGAAATCCGTTGGGTGTAGGGGGGAACGGCAAGGAAGGCACGTTCAGGGTGAGCCGGGACCGGTGGCTCCGGGCCTCGCGCCGTCGCGCGGACCCGGAGCGCCTCTCAACTTCGCGCGAGCGAGTAGAAGATCAGGAGCAGGAGCAGCAGCCCCACGGACATCAGCACCCCGCCGATGACGTAGGCCTTGCGGAGGATCGCGGCGTCGGGTGCGGGCACCGCGTCACGCTCGAGCCGTCCGTCGGCCTGCATGCGTTCCCATTCGGCCAGGTGCTCGAACTTGAGCTCCTCCTCGCAGACGCGCCCGGTCAGGAACATCGGGTCCAGGGGGAACTTCCCGGGCCGCAGATTCGAGTGGAAGAAGTGGAAGGTGAAGATGAACGACGTCGCGAGGAGCGCCTCGTGGGAGTGGATGCCGTGAGCGAGGTTGATCGTCCACCCCGGCAGGACCGAGGTGGCCTGGATGGGGAACCACATCACCAGGCCCGACAGGCCGATCACCGCGACGCCCCAGAAGACCGCCCAGTAGTCGAACTTCTCCCAGTAGGTCCAGCGCTCGAACTTCGGCCGCTCGCCGCCGACGAGGAACCAGCGCACGTGGCCGCCGACGTCCCGGATGTCCTTGATGGA
>JAYTCP010000534.1:0-2164 GCA_043736435.1 Planctomycetia bacterium
TCTTCCTCTCGAAGGCCGCCGTCCTCGAGGCCGACGCCCGGTCCCTCACCGCGCTCGGCTGGCTGCACGATGCGGGCGTGCCCCTCCTCGAGGCGGTGCCCCTGGCGGCCGGCGCCGGCGCGGGGGGCCGGATCGCGGCCGACCTCGTGCGCGCGGAGGAGGCCGTGCGTGACGGGCGGCCGCTCGCCACGGCGTGGCGGGAGGCGCCCGACGAGGTCCGCGGCTCCCTGGTGACGGGCGAGAGCACGGGTCGCCTCGCCGAGGCGTGCGCGCACGGGGCGACGCTGCTCGAGGAGCTGGCGGCGTTCCGCCGCGCGAAGGCCCTCGCGCTCCTCAAGCCGCTCGCGATCCTCGTCATCGGCGCCGTCATCGGCGCCCGTGTGATCGCCTTCTACGCCGCCGCCCTCGCCCAGGCCGGCCGCTGACGACGGCGTCTCACGCCGCCGACGGATCGCCGCCCGTGGCGACGATCGTCGCGTCGTCGCGCACCTGAAACGCGGCGGCGGGCTCGAGCCCGTAGCAGCGCCGGAGCGCCCGATCGGCCGCGAGGGCGCCCTCGGCCAGCGCCAACGCGCCCCGCGACCGGCACGCCGCCTCGGAGGGCACGCCGTCCCCGACGTCGATCCGGAGCGTGCGCGCGGCGCGCAAGGCGGTCCCGTCGGCGGCGGCCACCACCGCCGCTCCCGCGATCCCGTGCCGCGTCAGCGCGTCGGCGAGCGCCTCGGCCTCGGAGCGTCCCGCGTCCGCCGGCACGAAAGGATGAGCGCGCGCCCGCGCCGCCTCGAGGCGGGGAGCGCCGCCGCGCAGGCGCACCGTCCCCACCCCCGCGCAGGCGAGCACCCACGCGGCCGCCACGAACGCGTCCCCCGCGCCCCCCACCTCGACCGACGCGTCCGCGAGCCGCCGCTGCCCCTCCTCGCCCACCTCGGGCAGCACGATCTGTCGCGCGAAGCGACGCAGCCACGCATCGGAGCCCACGGGCGCGCGGGCTCCCGCGCCGCGGCGCACGCGCAGGGCGAGGGCCCCGCCGATGGGCGCCCGGGACAAGATCGCGTGCCCGAGGTGCGCGAGCCCGTCGGGCACCGTGGCGATCCCCTCGGCCCCGAGCCAGAGCTCGACGACCTCGCCGGGCGCCGCGCGGTCGAGCGCCCGACGCGCACGCAGGAGGTTCATCGGGCACGCCTCGTCGCGGAGGTCGAGGACTCCGCCGGAGGCGTGGATTCCTGGGGCGTCGGGGCGCGGGACGTCGCCGCCGTCACCGCCGTCGCCGCAGGGAGCCGGGTCGGCGAGCGCGGGCAGCGGCGCGTCGGGGGGGGCTCCGCAGACCGGGCAGCGCGGATCGGCGACGGCGTCGAGAGTGAGCGCGCGCCCCGCGCCCCCGTCGAGCACCCGCAGGCCCCGCGACGGCGCCCGCGGTCGCGCGTGGCGCTCGAGCGCCACGTGCGCCGCGAGGAAGCCCACCGCCGCGGTGATGCTCGGGACGACGCCGAACCTGGCGCAGGTGTCGCCGGCCTCCCCGCCGCCGACGCCGAAGAGGCACGCGACGCACGGGCGTCCCCCCGCGGGCACGTCGAGCAGGCGTCCCTCGTGCCCGAGCGCGGCGGCGTGGACGACGGGGAGGCCCGCGCGCACGGCGAGCGCATGCACGAGGTCCTTCGAGGCGGCCCCGTCCGTCGCGTCCACGACCACGTCGGCGGTCGCGAGCAGCGAGGGCGCCGTTGCGCGGTCGAACCGCTCGACCCGCGCGTCGAGGGAGAGCCCCTCCCGCGCGAGGCGCTCGGCGGCGACGACGGCCTTCCGGCGGCCCACGTCCTCGGGACGGAACAGGAGCTGGCGCGGGAGATTGCTCGGCTCGATGCGATCGGGGTCGACGAGCACGAGGCGTAGGACCCCCGCGTCGGCCAGCGCCCAGGCGCAGGGGGTGCCGAGACCTCCCACGCCCACCACGAGCACGGTGCCCTCGCGCGCGCCCGCGGGCGGGGCGCCGCTCATGGGAGCGCCTCGGCGGGCCCGACCCGCCGGCCTTGCCGCCCGATCGCCGCCGCCAGCACGAGGGCGAGGGCCCCCGCGCCCCCGTAGGCTCCCGCCACCTCGCGCGCGTCCGGCGGCACGACCGGCGTCGTCGCGACGACCGTGCCCTCGTACACATCGTGCGCGTGGAGAC
>JAYTCP010000535.1:0-2538 GCA_043736435.1 Planctomycetia bacterium
TGACGCCCGAGGAGCTGGCCCAGGCGATGAAGATGGGGAAGGGCGGGGAGCAGGCGGCGAAGGAGCTCACCGACGCGATCAGGGCGCGGCTCGGCCCGATGGTGGAGGAGGACGCCAAGAAGGCGAAGGCGTTCGCCGAGCGCCCGCTCACGACCACCGACGTCGAGACCTACCTGGCGCTGGCTCCCGAGATGCGCACGGCGGCAGGGACCCAGGGGGCTGCCGCCGCACTCCTGGCGCAGCGGGGGCTCTCCGGCATGGAGTGGGGCGTGCTGTCGGGGCGAATCATGGCCCTCCGCATGGCCCTGCGCGCTCCCGCTGCCAAGCTCGACGCAAAGACCGCCGCCGACGTCGAGACCCTCCGCCCCTTCGCGGATCGCCTCGGCCCCACGGGACGCTGAGAGCGTGCGCAAGAATCGACGCGCGTCTTCTGCCGGCGCCCATCAGGCGCCGAGGAGGGGGAGGCCGCGTGTCGCGGCCGGCGTGGGGGAGGGTCCGCCTCCCCCACCAGCCAGGAGACACAGAGCCTGAGCAAGTCTTGCTCAGGCTCTGAGCCTCCCCGCGGAGGATCCGCTCGCGGTCAGTCCGAGGGCTGCGCGTTGGCGTCCGCTCCGCCCTCGTCCCCGCCGCGGCTCCCGCCCGGCAGCACGAGCCCCAACGTCCGCGCGACGAGCTGGAGGTCGAGCCACACCTCCCGCTTCGCGTCCGGGTTCCGGAGCAGGTAGGCCGGGTGGAACGTGGGGAGCGTGGGGTAGCCCTCGGGCGACGGCTGCAGGCGGCCCCGCAGCGACGTGATGCCCCGATCCGTGCCGAGCACCGCGCGCGTCGCGTGGTTCCCCAGCAGGAGCAGCAGCTCGGGGGCGAGCAGCCGGAGCTGCTCCACGAGGATCGGCCGGCAGCTCGCGACCTCCTCGGGCGCGGGGGGGCGGTTCCCCGGCGGGCGGCACTTCAGCACGTTGCAGATGTAGACGTCCTCCCGCGAGAGCCCGATCGCGAGCAGCATTCGGGTGAGGAGCTGGCCCGCCTTCCCGACGAACGGCCGCCCCGAGGCGTCCTCGTCCGCTCCCGGCGCCTCCCCCACGACCACGAGGCGCGGGCGCCGGGCCCCCTCCCCGAACACCACCGTGGTGCGCGTCTCGCAGAGCCCGCACCGTCGGCACCCGAGCGCATCGTCCCGAACGGCGTCGAGGGGGTCGGAATCGTCCGTGGACGGGGGTCGACTCTCGCCTGGGGGAGTCGTGACGAGAGCAGGGGGCGCCGCGGGGAGCGAGGGGAGCGAGGGGAGCGAGGGGAGCACGGGGGGGACTCGTTCCGGGGGCGGCCGGGGCGGCGCGCCCTCTCCCCAGAGATAGGGTCCGCACGCGCCCCGAAGCCACCGCAGGTGCAGGAGGGCCTCGGCGCGCGGGGTAGGCGGCAGGGGGCTCACGGCGCGATCGTAGACGGGGGAGGCGACGGAGTCGGGCAGCGCCGCCCCCGCCGCCCCAGGAATCCGCGCCCCTCCGTCCCCCGGTGACCGAGGGATGACACGGGATCCGTAGGAGAAGGGGGTCGGGACGGACCGTCCCGACCTGGGTGGTGGTCCGAGCACGGTGCCCGCTGCGAGCCGCTCGCCGCGAAGGATTCGTTGACACGAATTCGGGCGCCTTGCTAGAACCCCCGCTCGTGTTCGGGCAGGAGGTCGGCTCCGCGTTGGGCTGAGACCGACTTCGTGACGGGTTCTCGGAGGGTTACGGCGCTTCGGACGGAAGAAACGGGCGGCGACGGCCGACCCGGGATCCGAGCGGAGCGTCGTCCGTCGGTGGTCTCGCGAAAGGATGGTTCCCGGATGAAGCGCGCTCTTCTCTCCGTGCGTTTGGGGCTCTCCGTGCTTGTCCCGGTGGTGGCGTTTGGAGGCTGCACGCGTCGCTTGCCGATGCAGCCGTCGAGCCCCGTCGAGGCGGGCTCCGCGCTCTCGGACGCGACGCTCGTGTCGGATCCGAGCCCCACTCCGGGCGCTCGCGCGGGCTCTCGGCTCGTGCCGATCCGCGCGGTCGCGGACGAACCCGCACCCGCACCCGTCCCGCCGGCCGCTACGGAGGGCGCGCCGCCGGCGCCCGCTCCCGCGCCCGTGCCGGACGGCACGCCGAGCGACCTCCTCGAGGCCGGCCGACGCGCGGCCCAGATCGACGCCGACGCGCGGCAGGTCGCGGTGACGGAGGCGCTGGCCTCCGCCCGGGCCGCCCTGCAGGCCGGCGACGTCGAGGGCGCCCGCGCGTTCTACGGCAAGGCGCTCCAGCTCGACGGCGCGAACACGGAGGCGCAGGAGGGCTGGCGCAACCTGAACGCCGACCGTCCGAGCAGCGTCGGCGAGTACTTCGACCGGACGCGCCGCGAAGAGGCGATCCGGCGCGACCAGGCGGTCGCCCAGATCTCCTCCTACCTCAAGCGCGGCCAGACGCTCGAGGCGCAGGAGGACTTCAAGGGCGCCATCAAGGAGTACCAGGCCGCGCACGCCATCGTGTCGTGGTACGCGAACCAGGCCTCGTTCCCCGCCACGTC
>JAYTCP010000536.1:0-32798 GCA_043736435.1 Planctomycetia bacterium
GCGGTCGCCACCCCCGGAGCCCCGCCATGACCGTCCCCGCCTTCCGCTCGTTCCCTTCCGAGGGCTTGGCCTTCCTCGCCGATCTGGCCCGCAACAACCGGCGAGACTGGTTCCTCGCGCACAAGGCGGAGTTCGAGCGGCACGCCAAGGCGCCCATGCTGGCGCTCTTGGCCGCGCTGAACCAGGAGCTCCTCACGGCGTCGCCCGCCTGCGTGACCGAGCCGAGCAAGGCCCTCATGCGCATGAATCGGGACGTGCGGTTCTCCAAGGACAAGTCGCCCTACCGCACCTCGCTCGGCGCCCGTCTGGGCGGGGGCGGAGGCAAGGCCGCCGAGGCGGGCGGCTACTACGTGGGCGTCTCGCCCGCGGGCGTGGAGATCGCCGGAGGGGCGCACACGCTGGAGCCGGCGCAGCTCGCCGCGCTCCGCGGGCACGTGGCGAAGGATGCGCGACCCCTCCGTACGCTCGTAACGCGCAAGGCGCTGGTCGACGCGATGGGCCCGCTGCAAGGCGAACGCTTGGTGCGCGTGCCCAAGGACTTCGCCCCCGACCATCCCGCGGGCGACCTGCTTCGCTTGAAACAGGCGTACTTCCTCACCACGCTCCCACCCGCTCTCTCGACCTCGCCCAAGCTCCTTCCCGAGCTCGCCCGCCGGATCCGCCTGCTCGCGCCGTTCGTGAACCACCTCGCCACCGTGGTGGGGAAGGCGAGAGCCGACTGACGGCGGTCGGGGACGGACCCGACGTCCTACGGACGGTCCGCGCTCGCGGCGGGGCCGAAGAGGGAGCGCAGGGTCAGCGCCAGCGTGAGGAGCAGGCCCACGATCGCCATCCCCGACGTCGGGACCGCGAGCCATTCGAGGGTCTTCTTGGCGGCATCCGTGCTCCCGAGGCCCGGCGCGCGCATGCCCGCCAGGAGCCAGTAGACGGCGTAGCCGAGCGCGCCGGCGCCCGTGAGGAGCGCGGCCGCGGCGCGGAGGCGCGCGGCGCCGGATCCGAGTGACGCGAGGAGCAGGCACAAGCCGAGGGCCACGGCGCCGATGGCGCCCCCGTGGAGGTGGGCGCGCTGGTAGTAGATCCACGACTTGTCGAGCACGACCTTCATCTTGGCCGTGTCCCCGCCGTACTTCGTCGACAGCGCCGCCTCGCCCTCGGCCTTCAGGTGGCCCTTGAGAGTCGGCTCGAAGGCGCCGAAGAGCGCCCCCATGCCGAACCCGAAGACGATGGCCAAGAGGGCGAGGCAGACGCCCCAGCGAACGGTACGGATCGAGGTCATGGTCGCTCCCGGGGTGGCTCCTGCGAATCCCGTGGCCGACGCGTCGCGGACGGGGGGCTCAGCCTACGGCGGCCCGCGAAGATCAGCCGCTCTTCGCCACCCTCGATGCGAACCGCGGCCCCGACGGGAGGGTAGGTCGGGCGGCCGGCCGGGGGGAGGTCCCCCGGTCGCTCGCCGCGGCATCGAAGGAACGTGGTCGTTGCCCCGTCAGGGCGCCACCTCGTTCGGAATCCCCTCGCAGGAGCGCATTCGCATGTGGAGGCTCATCCGGTCGATCGTGCCGTGTTTGCTCGCCCTCGGATCCGCCGTGCGCGTCGCGCCCGCCGACGACGTGCCGCCGGAGGCGAGGGATGCGGTCGCCGCACCCGGAGCGCGGATCCTCGCCTTCGCGGAAGGCAGCATCCGGTTCGGCGTGACCCGGGACGCGGTCGCCGGGCGACTCACGTTCCGCGCCCTCCCGCCCGCCACGCGCCTCGATGAAGCGCCCGTCATCGTGCTCGCGGACCCTGCCGGCCCACGGGAGGTGCGCTTGACGGCGGCAGCCGGCGAGCCGGGCGCATGGGTCTTCGAGGACGGCGCGGTGAAGGCGCCTCGCATGGATGCGTCGGTCCGCATCGTCGTCGGCGGGAAGTCCCACACGGCGTCCCTGGCGCCCGTCGAGACCCCCGAGGTCGCGCCAGGTCACGGCGGGCAGCTCGTAGAGTTCTCCCCGTGCGGCCTGTCCGCCGAGGTCGTGCTCGACCGGACCACGGGTGCGTTGACGCTCTACTCTCCGGCCGGCACCGTCCTGACGGAGCCTCCGCTGGTCCTGAGCTCGGAGGGGGAGACCCCCGTCCTCTATCCCCTCGCGAAGCTCGAGGGCCCGGAGGGCACCTGGGGCACGACGCGCGAGTCGCTGAAGACGCCCTCGCCGGCGACCCGGATCCGTCTCCTCGTCGCCGGGCGGACGTGCGAGGCCCCGCTCCCCGTCCCCGAGGGCCTCGCCGCAGGCGGTCGGAGCGTGATCCGCGTCGAGGGCGGCCCGAGCTTCGAGCTGGTGCGCGGGCCGAAGGTCGGCGAGTACACGATCCGCGCGATCGACGAGACCTTCGAGGGCGCAGCGTACGCGATCGAGGGTCCGACGGTCCAAGTCGACGGTCGGAGCTACAACCTTCGACCGGTGGACGGCGAGGCCCGAACCTGGCGACTGGCCGGCCTGGAGGCCGCCAGCATCGACGCACGGGGAGCGAAGCTCAACTTCTCCATCGGCGGGAAGTCGTTCTCGGCGACGTTCGATCTGCTGGGCTCGGGGACGACCCGGTAGCGAAGGCTCCTCCGGCGGGCAGCACGGCGGGAAGCCTCGGTCGCAGCCCTGCCGACGAGTTCCGGGGGCGCGGGGGCCCGCGCCAGAAGATCTCAGAAGATCGAAGATCTCAGAAGATCAGCGACAGGGCGCCGTGGAGGACCTTCACCACGACGGCGACACCTCCGAGACCGATCCCCAGGAGTCCGGCGATCACGCCGCGCCTCTGGGACGCGGCCGCCCGCAGGACGGCCATCGCGCCCAGGATCACGGCGAACACGCCGAGGAAGAAGCCGAGGACCGGCGAGGAGAACAACGCGATCACGGCGGTGATCACGGAGGCCGTGGCGAAGGCAGTCCGCGGATGGATGGTGGCCACGAGGATCTCCGGTGGGGGTGCCCTTGGATGCCCGTCGGCGCGCCGAGGGTGCGGCGGGGTAGGGCATACGTCTCGGCTCGCGCCGCTCGCCACGCGTTCGGGCCGAAGCCCGTATCCGTCTGCGCTGGGAGACATCGAAGGGGGTGAGGATCGCCACGGTGACGGACCTGAGGCCCGCAAGGGACTCACGGAGCCGAGCCCGGGGCGGTCCTCACTGCGTTACCGCGCAGCGTTGCGGGACGCCTGCGCGCGGCTGGATCCCGGATCGATCGAGGGAAGGCGCTGGGCAGCGGCGCGGAAGTCCGCCCACGGGTCGGGGGATCGGCCCGCCACGCGGGCGGGGACCGTCTCGATCGTGAAGCGGTCGGGGCGGAGGCGCGCGTTCACCTCGTCCCAGGCGAGGGGCGTGGCCACCGGCGCTCCAGGCCGCGCCCGGGTCGAGTACGGGAGGACGCTCGTCGCGCCGCGGCCGTTCCGGAGCCAGTCGATGAAGATCCGCCCGGTGCGCAGCTTCTTCGAGGCGCTCGCCACGTAGCGCGAGGGTGCGTGCGTCACCAACGCCTCGGCGACGGCGCGGGAGAATCCCTTGACGGTCTCCCACGTGTGCGCGCGAACGAGGGGTACCTCGAGGTGGAGCCCCTTGCCCCCGGTGGTCTTCACGAACGACCGGAGGCCCACCGACTCGAGCCCCTCGCGCAGCTCCTTCGCGGCGTCGACGACACGAAGGAACGGGAGCTCGGGCGCCGGGTCGAGATCGAACACGATGCGGTCCGGGCGGTCGGGCCGATCGGACCGGGCGCCCCAGCCGTGCAACTCGAGCGCACCCATCTGGACGAGGGACACGAGGCCCTCGCGCCCGTCGATCGTCAAGCACTGACCGCTCCCGCCCTCCTCCGCGGTCTGGACGACGTGCACGCCCCGCGGGGGCTCTCCTTCGACGTGCTTCTGGAAGAAGCAGCCCGCTGCGCGGCCGGACGGGCAGCGGTAGAGCATCAGGGGGCGGTCGGCCGAGTTCGCGAGCAGGCGCTCGGCCACGGCTTCGTAGTAGGCGGCGAGCTGCCGCTTCGTGATTCCCTGCTCGGGCCAGAGGACCCGATCCGGATGAGTCACGTGGACGCCCGCGATGACGAGATCGCCGGGCGTCGGTGCCTCTCCTGCCCAGGACGTGACGGGCGTCGTCTCCGCGCGCCGCGGTCGAACGGCCGTCGCGGGCTTCCGGGACTCCCTCCGGGGCGCGTCCCCGGGCACGTCGTCGCGGGCGTCCTTGCTCGCGCGCGCGTTCGTCGCGTCCTCACGTACGACCGAGGTCGCGGACTTGTCCGCGCGCAATCCGACGAAGACCGGGTGCCGCAGCCTCCCGTCCCGCGTCCACTCGGTGAACGTGACCTCAGCCACCTGCACCGGGTCGACCCATCGGGCGCCTGGGACGGCCACCGACCCCTGAAACGGCGAGGTCGCGCGCACGGTCCGGCCCAGGCTGCGCGCGAGCTCTGCTCGGGTGCGGGCGGAGAACCCGGTGCCCACGCGGCCCGCGAACCTGAGGCGCCCCTCCGCGTCGTGAACCCCCAGCAGCAGAGCGCCGATCGAACGGGGATCGGCGGAGTGGGCGGTGAACCCACCGATCACGAGCTCCTGTCGCGCCCCGCAGCGGACCTTCCGCCAGTCGAGCGTCCGTCGGCCGACGTGGGGGCCGTCGGCGCGCTTGGAGACGATGCCCTCGAGGCCGCGCGCGCAAGCCTCCTCGTGGAAGGCGACCCCGTTGCCGACGACGTGTTCGCTGAGCCGCACGGGACCCGCCGCCCGGCCGACGACTCCTCGGAGGGCCGCTTTCCGCAGGTGCAGGGGGACCGCCGTCAGATCCCGGCCGTCGAGGTGGAGGAGATCGAACGCGTAGTAGCGGAGCTCGCGGTCGTCTTGGCTCGAGAGGGCCTCCTGGAGCCCCTGGAAGTGTGTCGTCCCGTCCGCCTGCATCCGGACCAGCTCTCCGTCGACCACGGCGGACTCGACCGGGAGCGAGCCGAGGGCCCGCGCCACGTGGGGGAGGCGGGACGTCCAGTCGATCCGGTTGCGGCTGAAGAGGTACGCCTTCCCCTTGTCGATCCGCGCGAGGACCCGGTACCCGTCGAACTTGATCTCGTGGAGCCAGTCGTCGCCCTCCGGCGCCGCCTCGACGAGCGTCGCGAGCTGGGCCGCGGGCACCGCGAGCGCAGCACGGACGGCTCCCGGGAGAGTCGGCCGGGTCTGCCCGCGACTCGGCTTGGCTCGGGCCCGGGTCGCCCTCCCCTTCGCGGGCGCCGCGGGGCGCTCCTCGTCCACCTCCTCGATGGATCGCCCGGAGTCGACGCTCCGAGGCTCCCGGTCGACGATCGCCGCGCTCTTCCCCCTCCGCGCCTCCGCATCCTTCTCCTTGACGAGCAGCCAGCTCCGTCCGTCGTCGTTCCTGCCTCCGTGCATCCGGATCAGGGCCCAGCCACCGCGGAGCTTGTGTCCGTCCACGTGGAAGACCAAGTGGCCCTTCGCGTAGCCCTTGCCGCGCTGCGGGTCCTCCGTCCACGTGCCCCGATCCCAGACGATGACGGGCCCCGCCCCGTACTGTCCCTCGGGGATGACCCCCTCGAAGGTGCCGTACTCGAGCGGGTGGTCCTCCACGTGGACCGCCAAGCGTTTGTCCGACGGGTCGAGGCTCGGACCCTTCGGCACCGCCCAGGACTTGAGGACCCCGTCGATCTCGAGCCGCAGGTCGTAGTGCAGGCGCGTCGCGTCGTGCTTGTGCACCAGGAAGCGACCGCCCGAAGGGGACGCCCGCTTCGTCCCCGCACGCCCTGCGGGCTCGGGGGTTCGCCGGAAATCGCGCTTGCGTCGATAGGCCTCGAGGCCCATCGGCGGTCAGGCCCCGCGACGCCGGACGGTCTTCGGGGGGGTGCGACGGCGCTCGGCGCCGACGACGCGCCGTTCGACGCTCTGGCGGAGCAGGGGCATGAGATCGAGCACTTCGCCTTCCGCCGCCTTCGACCGCTCCTTCGGGGTCGCTTCGATCTCGTGCGTGCGTCCCGCCTTCACCTTCCGCTGGACCATGGCCAGGATGTCCTTGCGGTAGTCGTCCGTGAAGTCCTCCGGCTTCCACCGCGTGGACATGCTCTTCACCAGCTGCTCGGCGAGCGCGAGCTCCTTGCTCGCGGCGCCCTCCGTCGCACGGGCCGCCTCGGGCAGGTCGAGCTCCTCGGGATCCCGGAGCTCGTGCGCGAAACGGAGCACGTTGAGGACGATCGCCGGTCCACGGACCGTCAGGGCCGCCAGGCGCTGGCGCGTCCGGATCACGACGCGCGCCAGCCCGACTCGCTGCGTCTTCGTGAGGGTCTCCCGCAAGAGGGCGTACGCCTTGCTCTTCTTGTTCGTGGGGACCAGGTAGTAGGGCGTCTCCCAGTACACGGACTCGATCTCGTGCGCCTCCACGAAGGCCGTGATCTCGACCGTGCGGGACGCCTCGGGATTCGCTGCCTTGACCTCGTCCTCGGTCAGGACGACGTACTCGCCCTTCTCGTGCTCGTAGCCCTTGACGATCTCCTCCCAGGGCACCACATCCCGCGTGCGCTTGTTCACGCGCTCGTAGCCCACAGGGGAGAAGTCCCTGCGGTCGAGCAGCGTGAACTGGATCTCGTCCTCGCGCGCCGCGGCCGAGTGGAGCGCCACGGGGATCTCCACCAGCCCGAAGGTCACCGCGCCCTTCCAGAGCGCGTGGCCCCGGGTTCGTTCCTCTCCCGACGAGCCTCCGCGGGGCCGACGCGACTCCGGGTTGGGATCCTTCTTGGGGCTCATGCGCGCTTCATCCTGCGCGCCGGCACCTTCGCACCCGCGCGGCGCGCTTCGGACAGACCGATCGCGATCGCCTGCTTGCGGCTCTTGACCGTCTTGCCGCTACCGCCCGACTTCAGGTCGCCATCCTTGAACTCGCGCATCACGCGCGCGATCTTCGCTTCCGCTTTCGGGCCGTAGCCGCTGCCCTTCCTGGACTTCATGGTCGCCTCCCAGGTCGAGAATGCGGGGGCCGACGGGGCCCGAGACGCCCTCCTTCGATGCCGCCTTGGGGACGCGGGCCACCGGGGAGCGGCCCGAAAGGGGGCCCCGTGCGGCCCCCGGCGCCCCCGGAACCGTCGGTGTTGCCCGTCCCCCGCGTTTCCCGGGGGGACCTCGCAGCGGGCAGGTCCGACGAGGCCCAGGCGTTCGCGTTCACGAAGGGGTCGTCGACGGCGCGCCTCACGTGCCTTCGGGAGGGACCACGGGCCGCCTCGGGATCCCCACCGGTTTGGCGGTCCGGCGATCCCGGCAGTAGGGCGGCTCGCAACCTCGGCCGCGCATGCCCGCCCTCCGCCTCACCGAGGCAAAGCGTCCAGCCATGCGTGGTGTCGCCAGCCTGCCCCGTCGAAGAGCCACCAGCCGTGACTGCCCCAGACGATGTGGACGGCTCCGTACCTCACGACGTTACGGCGCTCGAGGCTGGCATACGGGGTGCTCACGTGCTCCGCGCGCGCCTCGGCGATCGGTACGGGCGGCCCGCCGGTCTTCAGGTCGATCGCGAGGATCGTCACCCGTCCGCGCGGGTCGTCGCCGACGCGCCCCGCGGGCAGCGCGGCGTAGGCGATGCCGCGCTCGATCGCGAAGACCTGATGCCAGTACGGGAGCTCGCGCGCGGGCCCCCCCGCGAGCGAGAGGACCTGCGTGAACCCGGCGACGTGCTCGGGGCCCAGGGCGCGCACATACTGGAACTCCGGCACGCCGAGCTCCGTCCGCCGTCCGGTCTTCGTGTCGAGCACGTCATGACCGCACGCCACCAGGTCGCCTCGGACGTGAGCGGGCGGCGTGCCCGAGACCCGGACGGGGCCCCTCGTCACCTGCCGACTCTTGTCCCACAGCAGCTCCCGGCCCGACAGGGGCACGAAGAGCACGGGCCAGGCATCGCCCGAGTCGGACTGCTGCACGCAGAGCCCGCGCCGGTCGCCGCGCAGGACGTGGTAGAGCGCTTTCCCGTGGCGGATCGGTCGCGCGAGCAGGGGCCCGACGTCGATCGGCTCCGCGCCCTCGGCCTTCGCCCACACGAGCGACGTCGAGTACAGAAGGCCCAGGGTGCCGTCCTCGAGCACCGTGGCCACCTTGTGTCCGTGAGTTCCGCTCGTCCGCGCGACGGGCCGCGTCGCCGCCTCTCCCACGCGCTGGAGCCGGTACGTGCGCACGTGGCTCTGCGCCCGGTTCTGACGGGTGGCCTCGATGAGGACGGCGTCCATCCACACGAGCCAGTCGTCGTCCGCGTAGAGCAGCTCCACCTTCGTTGGATCGAAGGCCGGCGGGGCCGGCTCGGCGGCCCAGGCGGGGTCGACCCGAGTGGCGAAGGACAGGGCGAGGAAGGGAAGCGCCGCCCACGCGAGGCGTGTCAAGCCGCCGGCTCGGGAGATCGAGGGAATCCCCATGGCGCACCCGATGTTGGCACGGAGCGGCGCAGGGGTGTGTCCGAACTCCGTACGAACTGAGGGAAGAGGGCCGGCAGCGCTCGAGCCTGGTGACGTCGTCGGACCCCTCCCCAGGTAAAGCGACGGGCCGTCGCGCAGGCCCGGCCCCCGCCGCCCCCACCCTCCTCCCGCGGGGTCGGGATCCGTAGAATGCCGGGCAGGCGTCCGCCCCGCATCGACGCGTGCTCCAGTCCTCGGGAGGTCCCCATGATCCGCTTGTTCGTCCGCCACAAGGTAGGTGACTTCGCCGCGTGGAAGCGCGGGTTCGACGCCTTCGACGCGACGCGCCGCAAGCTCGGCGTGCGGGACGCCGCGGTCTTCCGCGGGGCCGTGGAGGCGGGCGACGTGACGATCTGGCACGACTTCGACACGATCCAGGCGGCCCAGGCCTTCGTGAAGTCGCCCGAGCTAGCGCTCGCCATGAAGAGCGCCGGCGTCGTCGGCGAGCCCCAGATCTGGTTCGTCTCGCGGGAGCTGTAGGAGAGGCGGGCCGGTCCCCGGTCGCCGCTCCCGCGTGCCCCTCTTCGCCGACTACGAGCCGCTGCGACACGGCGCGCCGACGCCCACGGGGCTGACGACGCGTCCGGCCACCCGGGACGATCTCCCCGTCCTCGCGGCGATTCGCGCCGCCCGCGACGACATGCCGGTGGAGGCGGCCGCGGAGGTCTTCGCGCGTCAGCTCATGTCCGCCGAGGCGGGCCTCGCCCTGGTGCTCGTCGCCGCGCTCGAAGGCGTGCCCGTGGGCTACGGCGTCGTCGGCCGGCCCGGCAAACCAGGGCTGCCCGAGGGCTGGTACCTGTCCGGCGTGGTCGTCGCGCCCGCGCACCGGCGGCAGGGCATCGGCGCGCGCCTGACGGAGGGGCGTCTCGACTGGGTCGGCGCACGCGATCGGAGAGCGTACTACTTCACGAACGAGCGCAACCGGGTTTCGATCGACCTGCACGCCCGCTTCGGCTTCCGGGAGCTCGTTCGGGACCTTCGGGTGCCCGGGATCACCTTCTCGAACGGGGTGGGGCTGCTGTTCGGCGTCGACCTCCCGGTGCCATCGGGCGGGTGAGGATCTCGGCGGGACCCGATCACTTCGGCGGATCTCGTGGGGGCGGCGGGGGCCGTCCCGGCGTGGTCGGCGGCGGGCGTGGAGCCGAGGGCGGCTGAGGGGTCGGCGTGACCGGGCGGTCCTTCGGCGCGTCCACGGGGCTCGGCGTCTCGGGACGGTAGACCTCGGACGAGCGCAGCAGGAACAGGAGCGCGAACGCCGACGAGAGCACGTCGCTCCGCGCGGGGAAGCGCGTCTCGTTCGACCGGTACGAACCGATCCCGAAGCCCCCGTCCTTCTCCTGCATCGCGAGCAGCCCCCGCGCTCCCTGCTCGTACCACCCGACGTCGCCGATCCTCTCGATGCCGGCGAAGACGGCGGCCTTCTCGAGCGCGTAGAGCCCGTAGTAGCTCCACCGCTCGCCCTCGTAGCTCCAGCTGCCGTCCCGACCAGCGGCGAGCGACTCGAGGATCGCGGCGGCGTCGCGTCGCAGGGCGCCGAGTCCGATCGTCTTGGCGGCGAGGAGGCCCTTCGCGAGCTCGGGCTCGCCCGACAGGTCCCCGAGGTGCTCCTCGCAGAGGAGAAGGTTCGCCATGCCCATGAAGGTGCCGGTCGAGTAGCCGGGCAGCGCGGGATTCGGCACGTACGCCCAGGAGCCCGCCTTCGTCTGCGTGGCGACGAGCCCCTTCGCGTGTCGCACCCACAGGTCCCTCGGCGCCTCGAACCCACGGCGAGCGGCCGCCCACAGGCCCAGCGCCGCGAACTGCGTCGTCGAGAGCTGCACGAAGTCCGGCACGGAGGGGACGATGAAGCCGTCGAGGCGGCCGCAGTACCCGAACCAGCCCGTGCGCGCGTCGATCGCCGAGGCGATCCCCTTCCCGATCGTCTCGTGGATCTTGGGGTAGGAGCCGTCGGCCATGAGCAGCATCGACGCGAGGCCTGCCGTGTAGACGAAGTTGACCGCCTCGTCCCGGGGCTTCTGGCGCACGAAGAGGAAGCGCATCGCCTTGTCCGTCACCTCGCGGGCCGCCGGCGTGCCCGCGTGGCGCACGGCGAGCGCCGAGATCGTCGTCAGCGCCGTGCGGCTGCCCCAGCCGCCGGCCCACGCGCCCGGGTCGAGGAAGGACCCGTCGGAGATCTGCTTCGCGGCAAACCATGCGACCGCTCGATCGATGGCGCGGTGGACGTCCGCGCGGAGTGCGTCGTCGATGCCGACGGACTTGAGCCGGCGCTCGGTCTCCTCGGTGTCGGCGCGGACGGAGGTCGGCGACCCTGCGAGGGCGGCGAGGAGGAGGAAGAAGGCGATGGGAGTGGCGCGCACGCGCATCATGGAAACGTCGTCGGGCGGGGCGTGCCTCGCGGGGTGGGGCCAAGTGGGGGATCCGACGGCCTCGCGGCCGTCGGCGACCTGCGAGCCTACTTCCGCGCGGCAAGCCTCGCCACGACCTCCGCCGCCAGGACCTGTCGCTCCGCCGGCAGCTTGGCGTAGAGGTCGGCGAACCGCCGCGCGTTCTCGGGCGAAGCCGCCACGTACGTCGACAGGCCCCGAAGCACGTCGGCGCGCTCGTGCGCCTGCCCGTCGAGGTGCTTGAGGGCGGTCGGGAGCCACTCCCGGTCGGCGTAGCGGTCCATCAATCGTTCGAGCTTCGCGGTCGTCAGCTGGTCGGGCTCGATGCGGCCCGTGACGTGGCGCTCGAGGAAGGCGTCCCGCGTCCAGCGCACGTTGTACTTCTGGTGGTCCATCTGGGGCTCGGGGGCGCCCTCGTCGAGGATCGCGATGGACCAGCGCCTGCCGGAGCTCACGGGGAGCTCGATCGTCTTGCGCGTCTCCGCGCCCGCGGAGACGGCTCGCCGGACGACGCCGGCGGGCATGGGCACGACGACGACCTCGTAGTCCGACTCGGGCAGCAGGTCCGTCAGGCGGCGCCGCCCCTCCGCGCTCGTCATGAGCCCCGCCGGCTCCATGGTCATGCCCACGGGGAAGTCGGACGCGGCGAAGGGACGGACCCAGCGCTCGCCGATCTGGTCGATCGGCACCAGCATGTCGGCGGTCGTCCAGACCGCCGAGACGGGGCAGGTGATCGTCGACAGGTGCGCGAGCGGCGAGTGGAGGTACCAGGTCCGCTCGTTCACGTCCTCGCCGTAGACCTTCAGGCACGGTTCGATCGCGGGGCGGATGGCGAACAGCGCGGGCACCTTGGCCCACAGGCCGTCCTTCTGGTGGAGCAGGTAGGCGGCGTTGTAGCCCCAGTTCATCGGCGCCACGTCGGGGGCGACGCCCGCGAGCGGAAACGTCTCGGCCGCGAGCATGAGGGCCATCCAGCCCCCCGCGCTCCCGCCGACGAGGATCACGCGCGCGTCGTCCACGAAGGGAAGCGCGCGCACCGCGTGGAGCAGGGCGACGTCGGCATTGGGCGTGCGCGCCAGGGGGATGCGATCGAGGCCCGCGGGCGTCGCGACGGCGTAGCCCTTCTCCACCCAACCCGCCGCCGAGACGTCGTCGAGCTCGTAGCCCGCCGAGTAGACGAGCGGCACGCGCGCACCCTTCCGCACGGTCTCGGGGAGGTAGAGCTTCCCTTTCGCCGGCACCTCGAGGGTGTCGGTGTCGCGGTACGCGTACGCGACCTCGGCCTTCCCGACGCGCACGCTCGCGCCTGTCACCACGCTCGCTGCGACGACCTCGAGCCGGTTCGCCGCCGGTGCGTCCGGGCCGCGCAGGGCCTCCGCGATCCACGTGGGCCCCCGGAACGCGGCCCCGCCGTCCTCGGCCACCCCGCCCGCGAGGCGGATCGACCCCCACGCCGTGGCGTGGTCGAAGTCGATGCCGTAGAGCCCGCCGGCCGCGGTCTCCTTCGAGTCGGCGCGGAAGCCGTCGATGAACGCGACGTTGAACGCGAAGGCCTCGCCGGGTTTCGCCCGCAGATCCTCGGGGTCCTTCCCGTCGAGGGGTAGGGCCCACTCGAACGTGTACTTGCCCTTCTCCCACGCCGCGGCGCCCCGACCGTCCTGCTGGGCGTCGTCGGCGTCCTTCCCCGGCTCGGTGACGTGCTTGTCGACGTAGAAGCCGAGCGCCAGCACCTTCCGGTCGTCGCCCGCGGCCACGTCCCGCCCCTTGCAGAAGTTGAGGCTCGCCAGGTCGATCTCGACGGGATCGATGCTCTTGTGGACGACCGCCTGCGGGACCCTCAGGGAGACGTACAGGGCGTTCGCCGAGTTCATCACCCGCAGCTCGCACGCTCGCTTCCCCTTCCCCGCGAAGGGCTTCAGCCGCATCATCGCCATGTCGAACTTGAGGGTCGTCGCCTCCTTCCACTCGTCGGGGTCGAGCACGCCGTCGATCGAGGGCGGGATCGTGCACCGTCCCGAGGAGATCGTCTCCGGGGCGGCCGCCGCGACCTGTGCGGAAGACGGGGCGAGCGCGAGGGCGAAGAGGGCCGTGACCGGCGCGAGGCGCACGCCGATCCATCGCGCGCGCCCTCTCCGGCGAACCCTCGTCACTCGTTCGATCGGGGGCATGCGGGCGATGGACACCTCCGAGGGGACGTCGGCGACGCGTCGCCGACGAAGAGCGTACCGGCAGCGCCGCCCCGTGGTTTCACCGGACGGAGTGCGCCACGCCCATGCGCTTCACCTGCCCTCGATGACTCCGACGGCCTCCGCCGCGAGCCGGCGGATGGTGGCGTTCCGGTCCGTGGAGAGGGCTCGCAGCTCCGACAGGGCGCTCGAGGCGGCCGGGCCGATCCGCCCCAGCGCCTGGACCGCCTCGATGCGTGTCTGGACGTTCTTGGATCGCAGGCACTCGGCGAGGTCCGGGACCGCCTGCACGGCGACCGATCCCGTGGCCGGAGCGGCCTGGGCCGCCCACTGTCGCGCGCGCTCGTTCTCCCCGCGGAGCCACACCAGGATCTGGGGCATCGCCGCGCGCAGGTCCTTGCGCAGGGACGCGGACCGACCCATCGTGGTGGCTGCCCACAGATCGAGACTCGCCTCCCCAAGCGCCTGGGCGAGAAGATCGGCGCCCTGCTCGACAAGACCGTCGAACGCCACCGAGGCCGCGGAAGGGAAGCTCGTCCACTGCCCCGCGTGCTTCGCGATGTCCTCACGCACGGCCGCGATGAGCGGCGCGACCGCCTCCCTTCCCGCCGCGGCGAGCACCCTTCCGGCCTCGGCGCGAACCCCCTCGTCCGGGTCGCGGAGCGCCTCGATGGCCCGGGGAATGCACTCCACGGCACGCTGGGCGTCGGCGGCGCATGCGGCCAACGCGTCGATCCGCCGTCCCGTCTCCTCGCCCCTCTCCGGCGTCCCGGGGTCGGGCGGGGTCGTCCGCGGCACGCGTGCGTCGGGCGGACGCGCCGCCCCATCCCGCCGCGGGTCCGCCGCCAGACCGGGCGGCGGTGACTCCGTCGGCGTCGCCGCGCGCTCGTCGTCCGAGGTCGGGGCCGCGTCGCCTTCTGCCCACGGTCGTGTCCACGCCAGCAGCGCGCCGATCCCGGCGAGGACCGTGCAAGCGACAACGGCACGGGCACGGGGCCGGGCGGTCATGCCTCCATTGAACTCCCGGCAGCGCGCGGTGGGGGGGGGACCGATCCGCTTCAGGGACTTCTCGGGGGCGCCGGGGGCGCGGGCAGCAGACCGGGTGCAAGTCCCGCGGCCGCCACCCGTTCGCGTCGCCGACCCCAGAGCCAGAGCGCGACGAGCAGGACCATCGAGGCGAACGAGAGCATGAGTTTCACGGTCAATAGCCGTTCGAAGGTCCCCTGGGGTCCGCGGGAGCGCCACAGGGGGCTCGTCCAGACCGCCATCTCCACGAAGCCCGTGATGAGGCCGACCATGCCGACCCAGGGATCCACTCGCTTGTAGGCGACGAGGCCGAGCGCGACGCTGAGCAGGCCGAGGAGCCAGTAGAACCACAGCTGGAACTGGCTCCGGTTCTGTTCCTCGACGCGCTGGATCGCCCCCCGCAGCTCCTCCTCGGTCCGGTACACCATGTGATTCGTGCGCTTCGCCAGATCGACCTCGTGGAGGGGCGCTCCCTTCTCGTACTCCTTCTTCCCCGTGTGCGCCTTCGCGTACATCGCCTTGAGCTCCTCGAGGCTCTTCGAGGCCTCGATGTCCTCGTCGACGGGCTCCCGGAACTCGTCGAGGACGGATCCCTTCGGCTCGATCCACTTCACGTAGACGTGGCGGAACGTCTGCGTGGAGAGGACGAGCATGACGAGGACGAAGAGCGTCGCCTGGAGTGATCGCATGCGTTCCTCAGAACCGTCGGGGCGGGTCTTCCCACGGTCCGCGAAGGTTACGTGAGGGGTGCGGGAGACGCCATGGCATTCCCCGCGGACCCACACCGACGATCACTTCTTCGCGCCGAGTCGCGCCAGGATCCTGGCCGGGTAGACGCTCCTCGGGTCGGCCTGGGCCATGCGGCCATAGAAGCCCACGAGGTCCTCCCGCATCCCCGCGTTCGCGAGGTCGTCGAGCCGTTCGACATCGCCCCGGTCGAAGTTCGCCCGCACGGTCCATAGGCGCAACGCATCCGCACGGGCTCCGGAGCGCGCCGCAGCGAGTGCGATCTTCCCGATCCACCCCGGGCGATCGAGCTCCCGGACCCTCGCGCGTACCTCCGCCCAGCGAGCCTCCGCGCTCCTCCAGTCGTCGAGTCCGAGGTGCGTGACGAAGAGCTCCCACGTGGCGGTCGCCAACGATCCGGCGTCCCTCAACCGGGCGGCCGCATCCTCCAGACGTGCCAAGCCGCGTTGCGGCGCTCCCGAGCGACAGAGGACCGTCCCGAGGACGAGGGCGCGACTCGCGGCTGTCCCCCGCGCGAGCGCCTCGGCCCGGTCCAGGAACGCGGAGTCCGGGTACGAATCCGCCATGCGGCGCAGCAGCGTCCCGGCCCGGGTGGCGTCCCACTCGGCGTGCGCCTCGAGGAATCGCCAGAGGCGCTCGTCCTCCGGCCCCGTGGGCTCGGGCGCGCCGCCACGTCCCTCGAGGATCTCCCCGAGCATGAACTCCGCGAGGGGGGAGGTTGGCTCGGCGGCCTCGTACTCCCGCCAGAGGAGCGCGCTTCCCTCCACCTGCCGCCCCGTTCGCGCGAGCCAGCTCACGTAGCCCCGCAGGATCTGCCCGCGGCCGGGTCCCGCGGGGGCCGGGGCCATCTCCCGGCCCGGCTCGCCGGTGAGCGAGAGCGCCGTGAGGAAGGCGGCCTCGGCGTCCCCTCGCTCGTTGCGACCGACGAAGTACTCCGCACGGGTCGCCCAGTACGCGACGCTGGTCTCGTTCGGCACCTCCGCGTCGCGGATTCGTCCCTCGATCACGCGGGCGCCGGACGCGCCTTGGATCGCGCCAGCCTCGCGTGAGAGGTCGGCCGGCGGGAGGCCGTCCGGGTAGGCCGCCGTCAGCTCCAGGAGCAACGCCTGCGCCTTCGCCGCGTCGCCCGCGGCCAGGTACGCGCGCATGAGCGCGTGCTTCACCGAGCCTCTGAACTCGGCCTCGGACGTGCGCCTTGCGGGAGCGCCGGCCGTGTGGACTCTCGGCAGGGCCTCCGCCTCCTCGTCCGTGAACGGCAGCGCGAGCGCACGCGTGAAGTACGAGACGGCGACCCCGGGCCAATCGGGCAGGAGCGCGTGACCGAGCGTTTGGCAGGAGACGGCGAGTCTCGGCCTGGCCGTCTCGACGAGCCAGGAGACGTCCCCATTCCGATCCAGGCGCGCCTGCGCGTGGAGGTAGCGCTGGATGGCGGCGAGGTCCGAGGGCATCGCGCGCATCGCGCCCGCGAGCTCCGCGACGTACGGAGCGAGAGCCTTCCGCGACTCGAGGAAGTGCACCCGGAGGCCTGACCACCCATTCGCGTCGACCCGCTCGCGGGCGGCGAGCCATGCGTCGATTTCCGCGGTGGGGGTGCCCCGGGGCCACGATCCGAGGAGGTCGTCCGCATAGGACGCATGAGCGTGCGGCACGCGTTCGAGCAGACGGCGGGCCAGGAGCGCCTCCCCCCGCCGCATGAGGGTCGCTGCGACGTCCGACCCCTCGCGGCGCTGGGTCTCCGCCGGCAGCGCTCCGAGGGCATCGAGCTCGCGGTCGAGGTCTTCGAGATGTCCAGCCCTCACGAGCACCGAGATTCGGACGAAGAGTCCTGCGGCGTCGTCCGGGATCGGTGTGTCCTCGAGTTCGCGCGCCCACGCGCCGACGTCCCGCTCCGCCAGGCGCTCCACGACCTCCGCCTCCGTGCGGGCCCAGGAGGGGGGATCCTGGGCGCGCGCGCGTGGAGCGGCGAGAGCGGCCAGAAGGGCGAGCGCGAGTGCGGTCCGCATGGGATGCCCCGGGGGACGGTCCCGAGGCTATGCCCGATCGCGGTGGCGCTCTGCACAAGGTGCGCAAGAGCTGCCTTGGGACGCCGATTCTCGACCTGGAGGATGAGTCGCAGCGGGGCGACCTCCTGATCACGATTCGGACGGTGCGCTCAGGTGGGCACCTGGCGCCGGGCGCCGGACCCCACTCAGCGTTCCCCCGGCAGAGTCATGGCCCGGTGGAGGATCCAGACGGGCGTGATCCCCTCGTCGTGCAGGACCCGCAGGACCGTCATCACGTCGCCGCTCTTCATGCGATGCCGCAGGGGTCGCTGGACGTCGAGGACGGCCGCCTCCAGGTTGGGTGCCTGCGCGCGGATCCCGGCCGCCATCTTGCGCACGTCCACCTCCGTGCACCGACCCGTACTCCAGTGACGAGGCGTCGATGCTTCCTCCCGTGGGCTGGAAATCGCTTCCTCGATCGGCTCCTGCGTCACGGACATGCTCACCCGGCTCTGTGGGGGCTCGACGCCGTCGATGTCGTCCGGATCCACGCCGAGCTGCACCAGCAGCACGGGAACGGTCTCCTGGCCGACGAAGACCAGAGCCAACCCCTTCCCGTACTCGAGCGGCTGCAGGACGGGGGGACGCGGATCTCCGAGTAGCGCGAGGCGCACATGCGTGGGGCCTGCGGGAGGCGCGGACACGAGCTCGAGGACCCAGAGCACACGATCCCACGGAACGCTGGCGTCGATCGACATCCCGAGGGCCGCTCGGGGGCTCAGCGCGCCGGGGGCGGTTCCCGCGGCGACCGCCGGGACCAGCACCGCTCGCAGGGTCTCGAGCGCCTCCCGTCGTGTCTCCTCGTTCCCGGCGATCAGATTGCCGAGGGCTCGGGCCGGCTCACCGTCCCGCGAGAAGGCCACCGCGCCATCGCCTTCGAGCGTCACGCGAGCCCACGCCCGATCGGCGGGCCCCGCCCCGTCCTCGTCGCGCACGGTCGCGCGCCGCTGCCACGCAGCGGTGGCGATCGTGGCGGCAAGGAGTCCCGCGATGCCAGCGAGCAGCGCGAGTGTGGCACGGCGAGTCAAGCGCGGCTCCTCGCATGTGCAACGCGCCGGAGGTCGCGAGGTTCATGGCGATGCGATGGACTCAGGCGGGTGTCCCAGGGTGCACGCCCACCCACAGGTCGTGCGCGTGTGCGCGGGGAGCAACTCCTCCTCTGGCCAGCCGCGCAGGATGCCCGGCGGATCCGCAACGTGGACGTCCCAGCCCTCGAGGGCGGCCCGCAGCCCTTGCGCGGCGTCCCGGAAGCAGGCGACGTCCACGTCGGAGTGCTCCCCGTCCGTCGGCATGGTGGATGGGCGGCACTTTACGTCCTCAACGGGGACCGGTCGGGAGCGAGGGCGCAGGCGGGGACGCCGCGGCCTCGAGCACCACCTCGTCGCCGGGGCGGGCCGCGGTGCGCGCGGTCCATGTCCCGGCACCGATACGGGCCGTCGCGACGAGCGTGACGGGAAGGCCGGGCGGCAGCCCTTCGAGTACGAACGCACCGTCGGCTGCGCAATCCCCGGCGACGGTGTAGCCCTCTCCCTGCGCCAGGATCCGGGCGCCCGTCGCTGTCGCGGGCCAACGAACCCGACCTCGGATCCCGCCGGCCGGCACCGGGACGAGGACGACCTCGGCCCCTGCGGTCGCCGTGAAAGAGGCGAGCGCACATCGCCCCGTCGTACCGACGGAGAGGAAGAGTCTGTAGCTCGCCCCTCCCACGAGCGGCGGCAACGCCCCGGCCCCGACGGCCGGGAGCTCGACGCGGCCGGTCGGGGCGTCGGGGTCCCACGGCTCGCGGGCGCGCGTGAGCACGAGGGACGCGGCCTGCCACGGGCCGCGGTCGAGTGTGTCGAGACGGAACCGGGCGTAGATCCCGCGCTGCACGACGAGCGTCACCGGCTCGCCCACGCGTGCCGACACCTCGCCCGATCCCAGCCCCGGATCGACGAACCCGTTGTTGAACGGGTCGAACGGGGGAACCGCCTCGACGTGGAACGGGGCCTCCGTCAGGACCGGGATCTCGAAGGCGCCGTCCGTTCCCGCGAGCCCGTAGCCCGCGAGCTCGCCCCCCACCTTGAGGAGCACGAACGCGCCGGGGAACGGGTCGCCTCGGTCGTCGCGCACGACGCCGCGGAGGAGACGCGGAGCCGGGAGCCGGATCGTCCCACCCAGCGGGGTCCACCGAGGGATCACCAGGACGTCGTTGCGGTTGCCGTCCGCGATGCGTAGCTCGTACGTCGCGCCGGGGACGAGTCCGACGAGCTGCGCCTCTCCCGTCGGCTGGGTGCGCACCCGCTGTCGTTCCGGTTCTCCCGTGCCGGTCCGCGCGACGTCGACCACGTAGCCGTCCGCGGGGGCGCCTTGCGCGTCGACCATGGTGACGGCCACGTCCTCCCGCGCGACGAGGACCAATGTGACGCCCGGACCGCCCGGCTGCGCGCGCACCGGATCCACGAGCCCCAGCGACTCCCGGCGCCCGCGTCGGCGCCCGGAGAGGGCGACCTCCTCCTCCCCGCCGCTGCCGATGAGGAAGGAGCCGTCCGGCCCCGCCTTCGACGCCCCCACGTCCATCGAATCTTTCGTGAGCGCCGATGTCCCCTGCGCGATCACCTCGATCCCCGAGACGTCCGCCCCGGCCGGTCCCACGACTCGACCGAAGATGGGGCGCCCGGGCGGCAGGCGGATCTCGACCCGTCGCTCGTCCGCGCGGAGGGGCCCGTACCGGGCGGGGCCGTACGGGAGCGCCGTGCCCTGGGCGTCCGTGGCGGCCGTGACCTCGATCGTCAGGCCCGCCACGCCGTCGGCCGTCGACAGTTCGTCGATCCCGGCGCGGCCCTCCGCTACGTACCCGTCGCCGCTGCCGCGGCCTGCGAGCCCCCACCGGATCCTTGCGCGGGCAACAGGACCGCCGTCGTGACCGACCACCCTCACCTCGATGCCTTCGGGGACCGCCGCATCTCCCCGCAGCTTCAGGCGCACGCCCCGAGATCCCGCGACCACGACGAGGTCCGCTTTCGCCGACCCCTTCGATACGGAGAGACTCCACTCCCCCGGAGTGAACCCCTCGAATCGAAACCCGCCGTCCGAGTCCGTCGTGGCCATCCGAAAGCCGCCTCCTCGCGCAACAGCCCTCACGAAGGCCCCCGCGAGCGCAGCGCCGGCTGCGTCGGTCACCCGCCCCTCGATCGGGAGCCCCGGGTCGAGGGCCACCCGAATGGGTCCGTCCTCGTCACGGGGAATCGTCCGCGTCACGACCTGGGTCGCGTCATGGTGGGACACCCGCACGACGAGCGGCGTTCTCGGGAGCGGACCGAGCACGACGATGCCGGAAGGCCCGGCGACGACGCGAGCTTGCAGGTCGACAGCCCACGACCCGCGCGCCGCCGGGGCGGCTTCGAGCACGGCACCGGTCGCCGCCTCGTCACCGCGCCGGACCTCCACGGTCACCCAACGGGCTGGCGAGAGCGCGATCCGGAGTGGCAAGACCTTTCCGGCGGCCTTGCCGATGCGCGCGGCACCCGCCCCGTCGACGAAACCGGGCGCCGACGCCCTCACGTCAACCTCGGTCCGCGCGGCGATGCTCCGAATCGTGAAGGTACCGTCGGCGCCCGTGAGGACCGCGGCCTCCGTCGGCGGTGCGTCCTCGACGTCGTGTTGCGCCGTGTCCGAGGTTGTCCTCCAACGCACGAGCGCAGCGGCGACGGGCGCTCCGTCGCCATCCACCACGACGCCGGTCACCGACGCCGCAGGGACCGTTCGCGCGTCCACACGGGCTTCTCCGCCGACCGGGACGTCGAACAGTTCCGCGCCCTGAGGCGGCTCCGAGGCTCCCGAGAGACGTGGGGATGCGACCCCGGCGCCCAGCGCTTGGATCCACGCGGGGCCCGGCTCCACGTCCTCGACGACGAACGTGCCGTCGGGCCCGGAGACCACCGGCGCCGACTTGGGGACGAGGAAGGCGTCCCCGCCCTCCATGATCCGCACGGCCACGCCCGCGACCGGAGATCCGTCGCCCGTGAGCACGCGGCCGCGCACGCGCCCGGACGCCGAGGCCGGCGTGAGGCGGACGAGCGCCTCGTCGGCCCCCGCGCCCGTGTTCACGTCCACCGGCATGCGCCCGGGCGCCAGGACGGTCAGGGTCGTCTCGACCGCCGAAGCGCCCTCGACGCTCAGGCGTCCGTCCGGGCCCGTCGTGCCGCCCGCGATCGACGACTCGCCGCGGATGGCGATGGCCCGCGCCCCGGCGACGGGCTTCCCGGCGCCGTCGAGGACGCGCACGATCCGCGGGCCGCGCGCCGGCATGCGCGCCTCGACGGTGGCCCCTCCTCCTCCCCCCGCGCCCCCCACCTTCACCTCCACGTCCGCTACCCCTTCCCATCGCACGCCGCCGCGACCCGCGAAGACCCGCCACCTCCCGACTGGCACGCGCTCGAGGAGGAAGGCGCCGTCGGGTCCCGTCGCCGCCCAACGCGGCGCGACGTGCGGCAGCGGGGTCTCGGCGTGGGCGGGGTGCAGCAGCACGTGGCCGTGAAACGCGGAACCATCCGCGGCAAGGGCGCGGCCCGTCACGCTGCCCACCGGACCGAGGAGCAGGGGCACCGCACCAAACGTCCCGGGCTCGACGTGCGTCAGCGGCGAGAGCGCGCACGTCGCATCCGGCCCGCGGGCCTCGACGACGTAGTTCCCGGCCTCGAGGTAGCGAAACGCGAAGTCGCCGCGGGCGTCGCAGGTCGTCGTGGCGATGGGGGAGGCGTCGGACGCGAGGAGATCGAGGATCCCGAGCTCGCGGCGCACCTGTTCGGACGTCGCCATCGAGTCAGGGTAGGAGACGCCCCGCCACAGGAGAACCTGCGCCCCTGGGGCGACGGCTCCGTTCGCGCGGACGGTGCCCCAGAGGCCGGCGCCGCGGGGGGCGGAGTCGGGCGGGGCGGCGAAGCCCGCGTCGGAGGCGCCGAGGAGGAGGAGCGCCGCGAGCGCGGCGAGGCGCGGGATCCGCACGGGGGAGCACTCGACTCGCACGGGGGCTAGGCTACCAGCCGGCCGCGATGGGCGGGTCACGGCCGGCCGGCCCGCACGCCACCGGTCGTCCCGCGGCCCACTCCGCAAGTCCGGTCCTCAGTCTCCCGTTGCGACTACCGTGGCGGGCTCGACCATCAGGACGACCGTGCGCTCCTTCGCGCGCGTGCGATGGACGACGCCTTTGGGGACGGTGATCCCCTGTCTGGGCTCGAGCGTCACCGTGCGACCCTCGAGGTCGACCTCGAGCCGACCGGAGATCACGAAGAAGAACTCGTCCTCGCGATCGTGCTTGTGCCAGTGGAACTCGCCGAGGAACACCCCCAGGCGCACGACCGAGTCGTTCACCTGCGTGAGCGTCTGGTTCCACCAGGGCTCGGTGCAGGCGTCCGCGAGCGCGCCCGCGTCGACGAGCTCGAGCGGCGCGTATCGCACGTCGGTGTGGATGTCGTATGCCACGTGGCCTCCCGTCTCGTCGCCGTCCGCCGTGCCGATGCTGCGCCCCGTGTCACCGACGGGCCGCCCCGAGGGACGGCCCGTCGGGCGGGCACAGCCTACTTCCTCGTGTACGTCGTCTCCATCACCGGCATCTCCTGGCCCTGCATGGTCATGGTCATCGCGAAGCCCAGCTCCTTCTCGCTCTTCACCGTCCATACCTGGTTGAACGGCATCTTCATGCCCGGCAGGTCCCGGGTGCCGGAGAGCGTCAGGGTCTTGCCGTCCTCCGAGCGCTGACCACGCGAGATGCTCGGTGCGGTGCTCATCGAGTCGAACCAGTAGAGGACGAACTCCTTCTTGAGGTTGTCGTAGCCGGTGAGGCCGATCCCCTCATAGGCCTTCCCGCCGATGCTTCCGGCGAAGCGCTGCTCCTGGAAGCGGCCGTCGAGGATCATCTTCATCGTCGCGCTCGCCTGCGTCTTCTCCGGCTTGCCGTCGCGCCCGTACGCCGTCATCGCGACGGTCCACGGGCCCTCCTGGGACGCGAGCCACTTATGCATCGCGCCCGGCGTGCCGAGCTCGATCATCGCCTTCTCCATGTCGGAGCCGCCGCCGGGCGCGGCGGGCGGGTCGTCGCTGAACGCACGCCGCCCGAACCATCCACACGCGCCCGCTGCAACGACCGCGACCACGATCCACGTCTTGCCCATGGGAATCTCCAAGTTGATGGCCCGCGGCATGGCTGCTGGGGCCGAAGGGAGGGTAGAGCATCGCATCCCGCGCGTGTCGTGTCAGCCCGATCGGCCCAGGGGGCGATCCGTGGGCGGAGTCTTCCGGGGGCGGCGGGGGCCGGGGCCCGGGGAGGGCCCCGGGAGCGCGACCTCGGTACGCTGGGAACGACCGCTGCCCGCCCGTGCCCGATGCCTCGGAGATCCCATGCCCGCCCCGATCGTGATCCCGCGCCCGTCGGCGAGCGAACACTCCGTGGAGGTCGGCCGCTACCTGACCGAGGTCCCCGGCGAGGACGCGTCGCCGGCGCTCGCCGCGCAGGGTGCGGAGATGGACCGGCTGCTCGGTCCGCTCTCCGAGGAGCGCGCGCTCCACCGCTACGCGCCCGGCAAGTGGAGCGTGAAGGAGGTGCTCGGGCACCTCACCGACGCGGAGCGCATCTACGCCTACCGCGCGCTCCGCTTCGCGAGGGACGACGCGACGCCGCTCCCCGGCTTCGAGGAGAACCTGTACGTGCCCGCAGGCCGCTTCGACGCGCGCCCCTTGGGCGAGCTGCTCGACGGATGGCGCACGGTGCGCGCGGGGACGCTTGCCCTCTTCCGCGGGCTCGACGGGGATGCGTTGGTGCGGCGTGGTGTGGCCAATGGGAAGCTCATCAGCGTCCGTACGCTCGCCTGGCTGGCCGTGGGGCACGCCCGGCACCACCTGGGCGTCCTGCGCGAGCGTTACGGGGTGCGCTGACGCGCGGACGGATCCGCGGGGGCCCCCCTCCGCCGCCGTGGCCCGCCGTCCCGGTTGGGCCGACCAGTCGCCGACGGTATCATCCGGCGGTGAACCCCGAAGGGAACCGACTCGGGATCTACCAGGTCGGCACGCTGCTCGGCAAGGGCGGCATGGGCGCCGTCTACCGGGCCACGTCCCTCGAGGCGGGCCCCGCCGGGCCGGCAGGCTGCCCGGTCGCCCTGAAGGTCTTCCACGCCCACCTCGTGGATGAGGAGCAGGCGTACGACCGCTTCCGCCGCGAAGGCGAGGTCGGGATGCGGATCCGCCACGAGCACGTGGTACGGACCTACGACGTCGGGCGCGAGGTGGTCGCGGGCGAGCGCGTGGACTACATCGTCTTGGAGCTGATCGAGGGGCAGACCCTCGCGGGCCTCCTCGCGGACCTGGGCACGGTGCCGGAGCAGCTGCGCTTCCAGATCGCCGACCAGGCCCTCGATGCGCTGGATGCCCTGCACGCCCACGGCATCGTCCACCGGGACATCAAGCCAGAGAACATCGTGATCACGCCCGACCATCGCGTGCTCCTCATGGACCTCGGCGTGGCGCGCATCCAGGCGGCGGGACAGACCCTGACCCAGGCCGGCAACTTCGTGGGCTCGCTCACCTACGCCGCCCCCGAGCAGTTCCGGCCCGAGGAGGAGGCGATCGGACCCGCCACCGACCTGTACGCCTTCGGCCTCGTGCTCTTCGAGCTGGCGACCGGGAGGAACCCGTTCGCGCTCGACACCGTCCACGCCATCATCCAGGCGAAGCTGCAGGCGGGCGCTCCGTCCCCGCGATCCCTGAATCCCGACGTCGATGCCTTCTGGAACGAGGTCATCGTCGCGGCGACCCGGACGAATGCCGCCGACCGGTTCGCCTCCGCCGCGGAGATGCGCACCGTCCTGCGCGAGGGCGAGGCGAGCGCGTGGTGGCGGGCACGCGAGGCCACGGTCGGCCGTTCGGTCGCGGAGCCCGCGCTCAGGCGGCTTCGCCTGGAGCGGGAGGTCCCTCTCGTCGGCCGGGCCGACGCGCTCGCGTTGCTCCGGGGCGCGTGGGAGCGTGCGCGGAGCGGAGGGTCGACCGTCCTGCTCGGCGGCCCGAGCGGCGTGGGCAAGTCGCGCCTCCTCTACGAGTTCCTCGAGCACGTCGCCGCGGACGGGGGACCCTCCATCGCCGCGGGCCGCTGCGTGGGAAGCGGCGGCCGGAGCTACCAGCCGTTCGTGGAGGCGCTCCAGGACCTCCTGATGCCCACCGGCGCTGGGCCCGCCGAGCGTCGTCGCTCGCTCCTGGCGTGGCTCGGCACGCTGCTCGCGGACACGCCCGGCGTGGTCCCGCAGTTCGCGGACTTCCTGCTGGGCGGGATCCAGCCGGGCGTCGAGGGCGCCTTCTCGAAGGACGCCCTGCTGGCCGCCTGCGCCCGCGTATTCGCGCGGCTGGCCGCCGAGCGTCCGATGATCCTCGTGATCGAGGACCTCCAGCTCGCCGGCGCCGAGTCCCTCGAGCTCTTCCGCTATCTTGCGCGCTGTGTGCCCGGGAACCCGATCCTCCTCGTCGGGGCGTGCTCCGACGACGAGGTGGAGGAGGGCACGCCCCTGCACGCGCTCGTCTCCGCGCCGGCGGCGAGGGAGATCGAGCGCATGGACCTCGCGCCGCTCGACGACGCGGGGGTCGAAGACCTCGTCCGGGCGGTCGTCCGTCGCGAACGGACGGTCCGGGCGCTGGCCCGGCCGCTCTACGAGCGCGGGGACGGGATCCCGTTCGTCGTCCTCGAACTGCTCAGCCAGCTCCGTGCCGACGGGGCCCTGGTCCCGCATCCGGACGGCCTCGAGCTGGTCCGCCCCCTCGACGGGGTCGCCACGCCCCGGACGGTGCATGACATCGCCGCGCAGAGGCTCGGCCGCCTCGACGACGAGCAGCGCGAGACGCTGGAGGTCGCTGCGGTGCTCGGGTACGAGTTCGACTCCGCGCTCCTCTCGGGGGTGCTCGAGCAGCCCCGGATCCTCCTCCTCCGCCGGCTGGCCGTGCTCGAGCGCAAGCACCGCCTCCTCGTGAGCTCGGGGAGGAGCGGCTTCCGATTCGCGAGCCGCGTGCTGTTCGAGGCCGTCTACGCCGGGATCTCCCCTTCGCTCCGGGACGAGTACCACGGCCTCGTCGCGGACCGGCTCCTGACGCAGGTCAAGGCCGACGGTGCGCCGGCGCTGGATCGGGCGACCTCCTACGCGCTGCTGCGGCACCTGGTCGGCGCGGGTCGGGCGCTCGAGGCGGAGCCGTACCTCGAGGCCGCCCTCGACCACCTGGCCGCGAGCTTCCATGCGAGCCACGCCGCCCCCTTCCTCGAGCGGGTGGCGATCGCGTTCGAGCGCGGCGCGCCGGCGAAGCGCTTCCGCATCGCGATGCGGCTGTGGACGTTCTACGAGCTCCTCGGGAGCCGTCCGGACCAGATGCGCGTCCTGGAGCAGGCCCGGGAGCTGGCGGACCGGATCGGCGACCCGAGCGCACGCGCGCGGGTCCACGGCTACCGCGCCGGTTCCTACTGGTACGAAGGGGACTTCGTGCGTGCCGCTGCGGAGGCGCGGACGGCCATGGACCTCGCGCGCGAGGCGGGTGATCGCGCGTGGGAGGCGACCTGCCACCACACGCTCGGCGCCGTGGCCTTCCGCCGCGGGGAGCCCGAGGCGGCCGCCGTCGAGCTGCGGGAGGCCCTCCGTATCCGGCGCGAGGTCCACGACCGGCGCGGCGAGGCGAGCACGCTGCAGGCCCTCGCGCTCGTGATGCCCCTCGTCGGGCAGGAGGCCGACGTCCTGGCGACGATGGAGGAGTCGCTCCGGGCGTGGCGCGAGGTCGGCGAGCGGCGCGGCGAGGCGGCGGTGCTCATGAACCTCGGCAACCACCTCGTCGACGAGTGCCGGTTCGAGGAGGGACTGAAGTCCCTCGAGCTGGCCATCGCGCGCCACCGGGAGACCGGCGCAGTCGTGAGCGAGGCCATGGCCCTCGCCAACCTGGGCCGTGCGCACCACGTGCTCGGCGACATCGAGCGGGCGCGCAGCGCGTGGGACCGGGCGCTGCGCCTGTTCGTCGAGATCGGCGACCCTCACGGGGAGACCCTGGTCCAGACGATGCTCGGGGAGGCGCTCGCCACCTACGGCGAGCCGGCGGAGGCGCGGGCCCATCTCGAGGCGGCGGTCGAGCTGGCCACACGGAAGGGCGCGAAGTCCAGGCTCGTGGGAGCCCACCGCGAGCTCGGGCGCCTCCTCCACGGCAGCGGGCACCGTGCCGAGGGCTGGGTGCACCTCGAGAAGGCCCTCTCGCTCGAGGGCGAGACGAAGAACGTCACCAGCCGCGTCGCGACCCTCGGTGCGCTGGCCGAGGCGGCACTGGCGGACGGCGACCACGCGAGGGCGGAGGGCTACCTGCGCGAGGCCCTCCCCGACGCTCGCAAGGGGGTCACCGGGACCGCCGCCCTGATGCTTGGGCGCCTCGCGCGCGCGAACCTTGCGGCGGGCCGGGCGCAGGAGGCCACGGAGCTGGCGAAGGCGGCGCTCGAGCTGCTCGAGGCCTCGGGACCCGTCTCGCCGCTCGACGGCCCCGAGATCTACTGCGCGCTCGCCGAGACCCTGGGCGACGCGACGAGGCGCGAGGAGCTTCTCGGCCGCGCCCACGCGCTGACGGAGGAGCGCGCCCGGCGCATCTCCGACCTGGCGCGCCGCGAGCGCTTCCTCACGACGACCCGCTCCAATCTGAGGCTCCTTGCAACGAAAGGCGGCGGGCCGTGAACGGCCCGCCGCCGGCACCCGGTCCGCCCGTGGGGCGGACCGGGGAGGTTCGGCTCACTTCGTCTTGATGGTCACGTTGTCCGTGCCCGTGATGCAGGATCCGTCCTCGAGGTCGGCGCGCACGGTGAGCTGCGTCGTGGACGCCACGATGACACCCGCGTCCACCAGATCCGGGACGCCCCAGTGCAGGATCATGTCGTCGTCCCCGTCGTCGTCCACGTCCTCGATGGCCCACTTGTCGGCGAGGACGCCGCCGATCGTCGCCGTGGACCCGTCCACGTCTTGCGCGTCGAACGAGTCGGTCGTCAGGATCGCCACCGGCAGCTGGCCCTTCTTCTTGATGTTGATCGGGTTCGTGTCGCTGCCCGGCTTGATGTCGATGCCCACCAGCAGGCAGACGTCGGACTCGAAGTCGCCGTCACTGTCGAACTTCACGTTGTAGCGGAAGAGACTCGCCGCACCCGAGCTGTGGGGGAACATCTCGCCCTCGCCCGCCGCGGACAGGCCGGCATCGGCCGGCGCGAGCGGCACCACGGCGCCGAACACCGCAGCCTCCACGTCTGCGACCCCGTATTCCGATTCCGGGTACCCGGAGAGCTGCTCTGCGATGACCGTGGCGATCTGGGTGGTCGTGGGGAACGGATTGTCGGCGTTGGCGATCAGCTCGTCGAGGAGGCCCATGCTCGACGCCGCGAACACGGCGGCCTGGATGGCCGGCGCGACCCCGTCCGCCGAGGGCGTCACCATGTGGACCTCGTCGAAGTCGGTCGTGCTGAAGCTGCCGAGCACCGTGGAGGCGTTGTCCTGGAAATCAGCGAACGTGGGGTTGCCGTCACCCGCGGGGAGGGTGATCTGCGTGAGCGCCTGGTTCGCGGCAAACCGCGTGTCGAGGATGCCGCCGCCGCCCGTGAACGTTCCGATGTTCACGAGGATGGTCCGGCTGGGCGACTGATCACCCTCGCCACCCTCGTCACCCTCGCCACCCACGATGAACTCGTCGTCGAAGCTCACGATCAGGTAGACGGGCGCGGCGTTCGACGGATACGGCGGCGGCGGCGGATCGTCGGCGGTCGCGGTGCCGGGGACGAAGGCGATCGATGCGGTGAGGGCCACCAGCAATGACCAGCAAAGGGAAGGATGACGCATCGCACGTGCCTCCTGTCGGGCCCTGGTGCCCGTCTTGGGGGCGCGAGCATAGCAGCCGGTGCCTCGGCGGGGAACGGGCTCGTTGCCTTCGGGGTTGCCCCGGATCGCGAGGTATCGACGCACTCGCAGGAACGGCCCGGAGGGCGGGCCGGCTCTCCGCCGCGCTCACGACCTCTCTTGACGTGCGCTTCGCAGAGGGGCCTGGCCGCCCCGGACCCCGCGAGGCATGTCGAGAATTCTCGACACGTCGTGTCCACGAATCGCGACGTCTCCCGGGGTCCGGGCCGGCCGGAGGAGCGCGCCCCCTGCCGGTGAGGCCCGGTGGGTGGAAGGTGGGAGGGGAACGGGGGGGCGCCGGGGGGCGAGGCGCCCATTCCGCCCGAGCAGAGCCCTCAACGCCCGGAGGGAGCCGGCAGGTCGGGGGGGGCGTTGGTCCGGAAGCGGAACACGTAGGACCGCGGGAGGGCGTTGCCGCTGGTGTCCGTGATGGGTGCCGCGTTGACGCCCCCGTCGCTGCCTACGACGGTCACCTCCACCTGCGTGCCGAACGGCAGGCCACCTTCCTCAGGGGCCCCACGCCAGGCGATCTCGAAGCCGTTGCTCTGGAGCCTCGGGAAGCCGGGGGCGGGAGAAATCATGGGCGGCGCGCCGCCGCCCGGGACGACGACGGCGTCGACGACTTGGATCGCGTATCGCGACACCGAAGCGGCCGAGATGGGCTCGCTGAATCGGATCACGATGTCGGGACTCGCCGAGCCGGCGAGAGTGACGCCGGCGACCGCCGGTGGATGGACCCCGGCTCCGACGCGCGACGCGCCGTTCACGGGCAGGGTCGTGACGAGCGTCGGTGCGATCGTGTCGGCAGCGCCCACCGTGAAGGAATGGAACACGGGACCCGCCTCGAGGGGCGCGCCTCCGATACCCCGGACCTTCGCGAAGATCGCGATCGAGTACTGGCCGTACGCCAAGGGCACCTCGGCCGGCGTGAACACGATGGCGTCGTCGCGGATCTCCACGCCCCCCCTTGCTGGCGGGAGGGGAGTGTTGCCCGTTCCGGGGATGTACTGGAGGATCTGCAGCGCGGCAAGGTCGACTCCCAGGGCCTGACTTCCGCCCAGGAAGATCGAAGCCGGATCGAGCCGAGTTCCCGGCCGGAAGAAGACGACGATCTTGCCGGGGAACGCGGGATGGGTGTTGACGGTCAGACTCGAGTTCGTGTACGTGGGGCTGCTCCAGCCCGTCGCCGGATCGGCCGCCGAGGCGAGCGGCGAGAATCCGACGACCGCGGGCGCGCGCAGGACCGGCGGCGGACGCGGGTGCGGCGCGGGAGGCTCGGGGGCGCGACAGCAACACGCGGCGAGTGCCGCCGAGCACAGGCCGAGCGACACGACTCCGATGCGGCCTCCCCACGTGGGGCGCGGGTCGCCTAGGCCCCTCGGGTCGAGGAGCGCCTCGATCCGTCGCGTCAGCGCCTGGCGCCGTCCGAGGATTCCCTGGGCCCCCACAGCCTCGCGCATGGCACAGGCGCGCTCGGCGATCCGCACGAGGCACGCGGCGTAACGCGGTCCCTCTTCGGGTCGAGCGCGCACGGCCTCCGCGTCGGCGAGCGCCTCGCTGAGCGCCTCGAGCCGTCGCGCAGCCAGGTGGGAGAGCGGGTTGGGCCACTGCACCGCGCAAGCGAGCCTTCCCAGGAGACCTGCGAGGGGATCGCGGCGCGCGACGTGGCTGCCCTCGTGTCGCCGCACGGCCGCGAGCTCCTCGTCCGACAGGTCCCGTGCGAGACCGGAGGGGATGGCCACGACGGGGGAGAGAAAGCCGATCGTCGCCGGGACCGCGAGCGCGTCGGAGACGAACAGGCCGTCGAGTCGGGGCTGACGTGACGCGACAAGCGAACGCCGGAGACGACGCAGCCGAAGGAGTCCGAAGGCGAGCCCCAGCAGCCCGACCGCCGTTCCGGCGAGCCAGAGCCACGACAGGAGGACGGGGAGCGGGAGTCTCGGAGGCACGGACCCGGAGGTCGGGCGTATGTCGGCCACCGATGCCGACGACCCGGTCGCGGGGGCGCCTCGGCCCGGATCGCCATCGGGCGCGGCCGCGAGGACGGGGCCGGGACGCGCCGCCACGCCGGCGCGCGGGGCAGACGCAGCGTGCTTGATCGGGCCCGGGACGGGGCGGAGCCCGAGGCCGAGCGACGACGCGGCGATCGCCACGGCGGGCGCGAGCGCGGCGACGAGGAGGCCTGCGACGACGAGGGCGCGGCGTGTGGCCAGCCGCAGGCCGGGCACCGCGGAAGCCGCCAGGGTGGCGCCGAGCGCCCCCGCGCCCCCGAGCGCCGCCGAGACGAGGATGTCGGTCCCGCTCACGGTTTGCCCCCCTTCTCCAAGTCGTCGAGTCTCGCGCGCAACCGACGCAGCTCGTCCGCGCTCACGTCGCCCGCGTCGAGCAGCGAGGCGACGAGCCCTTCGGTCGAGCCGCCGAACGCGAGGTCGCGCACCCGACGCAGGATCGCGCGCACCGAGGTCTGGCGGTCGCGGAGGGCGCGATAGACGTGGGTCCGGCCCTCGACGCGGTGCGTCAGGAACCCTCGCTTCTCGAGGCGATGGAGCAGCGTGAGGACGGTCGTCAACGCCATGGGGCGCTTCGCGGACACGGCGTGGCGCGCGTCGGCCGCGCGGAGCTCGCCCCGCTCCCACACGAGCCGCATCAACGCCATCTGGACCGCCGTGAGATCCCCGATCTCGTCCCGACCACCGCCACGGGCACGTCGCTTGGCCATGCGCGGGATAGTACTACATCTGTAGAAGAAGTCAAGCCCCACGTCCGAAGGGCAGCGCCCGGGGGCGGCACGACCGAGTCGCTGGCCGCCCGTTCCGCGCGTCGCGCCGCGGATCGAGGTGCGTCCCGACGTCAGCCGCGATGCCGATGCTCCTCGCACACCCCGTCGATCACGTGGCGCGCCTGCCCTGACCTCCGTGGATCACGATCCGCGTGCTCCGCGAGCGTGATCAGCGCCTTCCACAGTGCCCAGCCGCGCCCCCGCGCCCAGCTGCCGGGATCGGCCGGCAGGGCGGCGCGGAAGGCCTCGCGACTCTCTCCGGAGAAGAGCGTCCACGCGATCGCCAGGTCGCAGGAGGGATCGCCCACGCCGCAGCCCCCGAAGTCGATGACCGCGCTCAGGACTCCCTCCGTCACCAGCAGGTTCGACTCGGCGACGTCGCCATGGAGCCAGACGGAGGCCCCCCGCCAGGTCGCGTCGAGCGCCGCCTCCCACGTCTCCGTCGCGGCGGCCGTGTCGATCCGGCCTCGGAGCAGGGCGATGGCGGCGCGCGTCTCGGCGTCGTACGTGCTCAAGGGCCCACCTCGGAAGAAGTTGTGCTCGCCGGGAGTCGGACCCCCGGTGGGGTCGATCCGTTGGAGCGCCGCGAGGAATCGCGCCAAGTCGCCCGCGAGGCGAGACGTATCGCCGATGCGCTCGGGCGTCGCGGTCTCCCCCTCGAGCCACCGGTACACGGACCAGGGCCACGGGTAGCCGTCGTCGGGGTTGCCCCGGGCCAACGGGACGGGGATGGGGAGCGGCACGTGGGCCGCGAGCCTCGGCAGCCACGCCTGCTCCTTGGCCACCTGCTCGACGTAGCACGCCCGGCTTGGCAGCCGCACCAGCATGTCGCTCCCCAGGCGGAACGTCCGGTTGTCCCATCCGCCGGGCTCGACGGGTCGGATCGGATGGCGGGACCACGCCGGGAACTGCGTGGCGATCAGCCGAGCGACGAGGCTCGCATCGATGGTCGGACCGCCCGCGGGCTCGTCCGCGGAGGACGTCCGAACGGTGGGGGCGTGGACCGGATCGAAGGGCTGCAGCGTCATCTCGAGCCGAACCTCCCCTGCGCCTCCCCGTGGGCCGGGGCGGAGCCTACCGATCGGGTGGGAGCCAAGGGAAGCCCATTCTGTCCGCTCGAGCCATAACCCGCACCATCCCGTCCTGGGACGCAGGGATGGCGTTCGCCGGATGCGAGCCTAGCCTGACTTGTTCGTGAAGAACGAGGCCGCGTAGCGCCCCGACCGCACGGCAGGCCCCGGTTGGGGCCGATGCATGCGGCCCGGGCGCGAAGCGAGCACGACC
>JAYTCP010000537.1:0-2968 GCA_043736435.1 Planctomycetia bacterium
TCGGCCCCCGGAAGACGAGCCCTCCCGGGTCGCCGAACGACTCGGGCACGGGGCGGAGCCACGGGTTCGCAACACCCGCGACGCGCAGCATCGTGGCGAGGTCGGCGGGGGCGCCGTCCACGTGCCCCGCGCCGACGTCCCCGGGGGCCAGCAGCGCCGCGGTCACCTGGTCCTCGACGCGCCCGAGCGCCCGCGCGAGCTCGCGCGCCATCTCGAGCAGCTGGTGCTGGGTCGAGCCATGGGCGAGCATCGAGAGCGGGGCGCGCTGGTTCGGGAGGCTCCGGGCGCTCGTGAACGGGGTCCACGGTCCCGTCGGCGCGCCGTCCACGCCCACGGCGGAGAACTCCACGCCCGGGCCGCCGGAGGGGTTCGCAGCCCCGTCCTCGCGCTTGCGGAACGCGAAGCCCCCGCGCCGGTAGAGCTCGCGGGGCGGGCGGCCGTCCTGCACCGCGTCCGTCACGATCTGCCCGCCGTAGCGCCCGCGGTCGCCGTTGTTCCCGACCGCCGGCCCCTGGAACGGGAAGTCGGGGTCTGCATGGGAGCGGAGCACGGGCCCGTCGATCGCCTGCTTCGCGTCGAGCCCGTCGCGCCCGGGGACGGCGATGTTGGCACCCGGGTTGTCGGCATGCGGCCCGATCGAGAGCTCCTCATCGAGCCACGTGCGCATCGCCTGGTGGGTGATGTTCTCGACCTTGTCAGCGTCGTCCTTCTCGACGGTCACGACGCGCCGCACCTGCTCGTTGATGATGTTCACGTCGCAGGCGTCGACCGGGCCCTTCTGCACGCCCCCGATCCGATCCTCGGGCTTCGTGAGCAGGCAGTTTCGGAAGTCCTCGACGTCCTTAATCATCCGCGCGGCTTTCTTCAGCACGCGCGCCTCCGAGAAGGCCTTCGATAGGTCGATCCCCTCGAACGCCATCCACCCGCTGGCCGTGCCCGCCTCAAGGATCGTCCGGTTCCCGAAGACGTCCCACGTGACCTTGAAGACCTGGAGGTCGGTCGAGCCCTCGAACTGAGTGGCACGCAGCGCGGACGACAGCGTGATGCGCTTGCTCATGCCGGCCCACCGCGCCGTCGAGGCAGGGGACAGGGCGCTGGGAGGCGCGGCCTTCCACGGCGTGGCGATCCCGACCTCGAACAGGTACTGCTTCTGGCTCTTGACGTCGAGGATCGCCTTCGCGGCCTTGCGCAGCCCTGCCTCCTGCGCCGTGTCCACGAAGTCGGAGTCATCGACGATGTACGTCTGCGTCACGCGCCAGTCGTCGTCGTAGGGCTCGCCCGCGCCGTCCCACACGGCGGGATCGTCGCTGTAGGCGGGCCCGTGGAACGCCGGTCGCCCGTTCACGTCCGGCGGCTCGACGAACCACGCCGCGGCGTCCTCGCGTACAGGGACCTCGAGCTCGATGTCCACGAGCGGCATCTGCGAGGGCTTGTTCGAGTTCCCCGGGACGCAGGACGACGTGGGCGGCGAGCCCCCGGCAGGCGGGAGGAAGTTGATGAGCCCGATGCTCGGCTTCGGCTTCTCCGAGAGGCGCACCGTCATGTCGCAGAACCCGGCCGACCGCTGGAACTGGTTGGGGACACGCACGGTGTACTGGTACTGCTCCGCGTAGTACCCGCCGTCCTGGCCCTTCGTGAGTGCCGTGGCCTTCCCGCAGAAGCCGTGCTGCCAGAGGTTGCCGAGCTTGTAGCCCGAGGCCGCGGACGGATACCCGCAGATCTGGACCGGCGGGAACAGATAGAACCCGCGGCCCACCCCTTGGGCCGAGAGTTCGGCCGCAGCGTTCGCGTCCACGAGGCTCACGATGTAGATGGAGCCCGGAGGCGGCGGCGTCCCGCCTCCCCACGACGGCGGCGAGAGCCAGAACCGCGTGCTCGTGTGCGTGAAGATGAACCGCGGGAACGCATCGCCTTCGTTCGTGGCGACGCCGCCGCGGAAGTCGTCGGCGTCGAAGAGGCCCGCGGCGACGTCGAAGTACGGGCGGATCAGGCCGTCCGGGGCGATCCCCTCGCCGGCCCCGAGGATCTTCCCCTGCGCCGTGCTCTTGTTGCGCTTGCTCTTCCCGTACTTGTCCTCCTGCTCCTTCGTCCAGATGGGCTTCAAGGACCCGTCGGAGAGCTTCAACTTCACCGGGTCCGCATCGGCCTTTCGCGTCCCGCGCCACTCGACCCGCGTGTACGCCTTGTCGCGGTCGGGCTTCACCTTGAAGGTCACCCACTCGGACGTGAACGACACGTCCTCGCCCGCGAGCGTAGTCACGTCGCGGAAGTGCCAGCGCAGGTCGTCGGGGTCCACCCACACGACGAACTTGTGCCCCATGAAGCGGAGCATCGTGTCGACCATCACCGGGAACTGCCCGCTCGCCACGACGTCGGGGATCTCGGCGTCGTGCGCGTCCAGTTCGGTCGAGATGAACGCGTCCCCGGTCGGCGGCGCGCATCCGTAGAACCGCAGCAGCGCGGCGTTCTCCTGGAACTGGTGCTTGAGGATCTGCCCGATCGTCTTGCCCGTCAGTTCCGAGTCGTACTCGTCGCCCTCCGTGTCGGTCACGTTGTAGTAGTAGGACCCCACCTTGTCGGGGCGCAGCAGCGTGACCAGCCGCGCGTTCCAGTGGGCGTCGTAGCAGTTCCAGTCCTGGGACTCGGTCGGGTCCGCGGACAGCTGGCCGTCCGCGACCCAGCCCCGGAAGCGCACCGCCCCGTCGTGGAGCACCCGCACGCTCTGGCCGGGGAAGAGGATCGCGGTCTGGCGGTAGTCGCCGGCCACCCGGAACGTGGCGCTGTTCCCCTTCTGCCCGTAGCCCTGCGTCACCCGCACGAGGTCGATCCGCGGGGTCATCGCGGAGAGCTCGTCGAGCGCATACAGCGTGTTGCCGAGCTCGACCTGCCAGCCGGACCCCGGCGCGGGCGGCGGGCCTGCGGGGTTCCACTCGTCGGCGAGGTCGTAGCAGACGAGGTTGTCCACGCG
>JAYTCP010000538.1:0-4785 GCA_043736435.1 Planctomycetia bacterium
TTGTGGCTCGGCAGGCTACAGAGACGTGCGTGCGGAGCGGTCGGTCGATGCTGCGAGCCACGGAGGTGTCCGGTACCATCGCGTCTCCGGAGCCAGGGGCGCGACGATGATCGGCCGGGCGCTGGCCGCAGTGGGATTCCTTGCCCGGATCGCCCTTCGGTTGGTCCGTCTTCAGAAGCCCGACGTCGTGGTCGGGATGACAGATCCACCGTTCGTCGATGCGCTGGCGGGAGCCATTGCGAGGTTTCGTGGGGCATGCGTCGTCCACTGGTTGATGGACGCCTACCCCGATGTCGCCACGGCTGCCGGAGTGCTCCAGCATGGCTCGGTCGCCGATCGGGCGCTGGGGATGCTGATGACGTGCGCGCTCCGGCGTGCACACGCCGTCGTCGTGCTCTCGCCGAGCATGCGAAGGCCGATCCTCGCGCGCGGGGTGTCACGGCACCGCGTCCACGTCATCGAGAACTGGGCCCCGAGCGCAGTCGAAGCGCTCGCGGACGCGCCTCGTCCCCCTCGACCCGATCGGCCCACCACTCTGATGTACTCGGGGACGTACGGCGTCGCCCACGACCTCCGCTCCCTGTTCGATGCGCTCCGCGACCTGCCGCGCGGCGTCCGCGTTCGACTGATCCTCCAGGTGAGTGGAGCCCGTCTTGCAGAGCTGCGCAGCTTGGCGGCGGATCTCCCCCTGGAGGTCGTGTGGCGCGATCCGGTCCCGCTGGCGTCCCTCGCGAGCTCGCTGCTCGAAGCCGACATCCACGTCGCGAGCGTCGCGCAGGGGTTCCAGGGCCTCGTGACGCCGAGCAAGATCTACGCGCCCCTCGCCCTCGGGATCCCCGTGCTCGCCGTGGGCGCGCCTCAAGGGTGGGCCGTGGGGCGTCGCGTCTCCCGCGTCGCGGTGGGGCCGTCCCTTGTCGCGGATGGCGCGCTTCGGGACGCCATCGATCGGGCAGGGGTGCTCGTGGAGAGGAATTCCCGCTGGCCCCGGTCCAGGACCGAGGGGACCGCCGCTTGGGTGCGGTGCATCTCGGAGGCGGGGGCGTCCCGTGGCAGCGCCCACCCGGCCAGACTACGATGCGGCGCACACCCGCGACTCGGGCACGACACACAGGGCGGCAAGGCATGAACGAGCAGGGAACCCGCTGGGCCGCCTGGGCGGGCCACCTCGTCGACCTGTGGCGGCTCGTGAGCTTTCGCTACAGCAACCCCCACAGCTATACGAAGGTCCGCAACATCACGAGCGTGGCACGCCGGACGGGGGCGACGCAGATGATCGAGACGGGCACGTACCTCGGCAACACCGCCATGAGGTGTGCCTCCCGTTTCGAACGCGTCTACACGATCGAGCTCGACGGAAAGCTCGCGGCCCGGGCCGCCGCCTACCTTCGCAAGCGTCGCAACGTAGAGGTGATCCAGGGGGACGCGCTCGTCGAGCTGCATCGGATCCTGGCGCGTGACGGCGTCGAGCGGCTCCTCGTCTATCTGGACGGACACTTCTCCGGCGGCGTCACCGCGCTCGGGGATCGACCCGAGCCGGCGTGCGAGGAGATCGAGGTGCTGGGGCGGTGCAAGGACCGCATCCGTGGCATCGTCATCGACGACTTCCGGTGCTTCGGGACCGAGCCGGGGTGGCCGACCAAGTCGGCGTTGCTGAGGTCGATTGAGACGAATTTCGGCAAGGAGTTCGAGATCCTCGTGCACCTGGACCAGGTCCTCGTGATGCGGACACCCCCCGATGCGACATCGCCTATCTAGGTGAGGCCGCGAGGCCTGGGATGAGTCGTCTGAGGCCGCGCCGTTCCGAACGGGAGAGCGACCGGAAGATCAGGAGCGAGACCAGGTAGGTCGCGATGCCGCCCCCGACGAGGACGGGGGCGGAGGTGCCGGCCAGACGCAACCCGACCACCACGACCGACATTGCGGAGGTAGGACCCAGCCAGGGCAGGACCGCCCGTAGCCAGGAGACTCGGAGCGGCGGTCTCGTGAGGCGGGCCGCCGTGACTGCGACCGCGGCCTGGGCGAGGAGTGTGGTCCCCGCGGCCCCCGCGGCGCCCCAGAGCGGGACGGCGACGAAGTTCAGCGAGGCGTTCACGATGGCGCCGACGGCGGTCGCGGAGAGCACGGATCGACCCAAGCCTCGCGCGGTCAGGCCGAAGGCCGTGTAGATCGAGGCGGACATGCCCGCGAGTGTGACCGCGCCCAGCACGCCGACGACGACGTCCGCCCGGGCGTAGTCGCTGCCGGCGAGCCACCCGAGGAAAGGGCCACCCGCGACCGCGGCCCCCGCGGCGAACGGTACGACGAGAGCAGCCGCGAGACGGAGGGCCTGCTGCGCGAGGGCGTCGCCGCGGTGTGGGTGCTTCGCTCGAACGGTGATGGACCGCGGATACAGCGATCCGAGGATCACGTTGAGCACCCCGTAGATACCCTCGGTGATTCGCACGGCTGCGGAGTACAGGCCTACGGCTGCCTCACCCTGGAAGGCGCGCAGGAACAGGACGTCGATGCGCGCGTACACGAGGGACATGACGCTTGCCACGCCGAAGCTGATGGACTCCCCGAGCAGAAGACGGGTGGTTCGCCAGCGAGGTGCCCATCGGCGACCTCCCCAGATGCGCCGGAGGCGCAGATTCCCGGCGATGGCGAACACCACGGTCGAGCCGAGGGTGACACAGAGGACGATGGGCGCGTCGTCGGGGTCATGAACCCAGACCAACACTCCGGCGGAGTAGAGGAGCAGGGACAAGGCCCGTGCGTAGCCGACCCACGTGGTCTCCCCGAGCCCTATCAGGTACGGATCGACGGAGAGCGCCTGGACCGTCAGGACGAGTGCTTGGAGGGCGCAAAGCGTGAGCAGGCTGTCCGACCAGGAGAGGAGGTGTCCGACGCTCAGGAGGCCGCCCCCGGCAAGCACGGCGCAACCGAACCGCAGGGGCTGCACGCGGGAGGCGAGGCGAGCGACCCATCGAGGCCGCCGCGCGCTCCTGCGCAGGATCACTGTCCCGAGACCTGGATTCGCCACGAGCCCGGCGAAGGAGCCGAGGGCGAGGGCGGTCTGCAGTCTCCCGTAGGAGTGGATACCGAGCGAACGTGTGAGGCATGGGAGGACCGCCAGCGGGAGCAGGAACGCCGCGATCTCGGCCACCGCGAGAGCGCGTCCCCCGGACACGAGGGAGCGCTGGTCAGCAGGGGGGCGGGGAGCGGGGATGGGCCCGATCATGGGGAACGAGGACCTGGTCGCGAGGACGTGAACGGCCCGGAACGGCGCGGCGTCGCCGGAGCCCGAGGCCCCGACTTGCCCCATGGTCGCCGGTCCGACCCGACGTGCCACACGAGATCTCGGCAGGTTGCGTTCCCGCAGGCCGGCCCGGGGCGTGGGACCCGTCGCGCGGTCCGGTGGAGGGTGCCCGCCCGCAATCGGCCCGAGGATTGGGGGGCTGGCCACGCTCGTTGAACCCCGCTTCCGACGCCCCAGAAGCACACGTACTGGTCGCCACGCCATGGAGGACCGTGGCTCACTCCGATCCTGCTGGCGCGGGCCGGAGCCTCCGCGCCGCCCAAACGGGTGACCTAGCCGGCGATCCCGTCGTCGGCTTCGTCACCCAGGATGTCGACGCTGCGATCCCCGTCTATGCTGGCAGAGCGCCGCCTCGCGTTCGAAGAGCGCCGACCAGCGAGCCGCCACGATGTCCCAAGAGTACTCCTCGGCGAGGCGGCGAGCAGCCAGTCCCATGCGCTCCCGCCGTGCAGAGTTGCCTAGGAGTCCGCGAAGCGCTTCAATCATCTCCTGCTCGTTCCCGACCACGAGACCGGCCTCCGCGCGCGAAAGGTAGTTCGGCCGGTAGTCGTTGAACGCGATGACGGGGAGTCCACTCGCCAAGGCCTCGAGGAGCACCTTCGGGAGGCCTTCCAGGCGGCTCGGATGGAGGAAGACATCTGCCGATCGGTATCGGTCGGCGACCGCTCTCCTGGCGCAAAGACCCGTGAACGTGAGGTTGTGCGGGGCGAGTGCATGCTCGCGAGCGAGCAGGTCCCCCTCGCCGATCCAGGTGAAGGCGACGTCCGGGAAGGCTAAGGCCGCGTGACGGGCGTAATCAGGGCGCTTCCACGCCTTGACGGTCCCCACCGACAGGACTCGGAGGGGGCCGGGCGGGCGCTCGGTCGTGCGGGGGTAGAACGCCCCCAGGTCCACACCTACCGGGACGACGTCTCCCGCCCGCCCGCTTCTGGCACGAAGCGTCTCGGCCACGTGCCCGGTGATCGGGAACACGGCATCGGACCGGCGCAGCAGGCGGTCGACTCGGCGGCGTATCCAGGCGGACACCTCGTCCAGTTGTCTCACGTCCCCCTCGACGGGCATGAGCACGCGTGCCCTGCCGCGCACCGCCCGTGGCAGGCTCATCCACAGCGACTCGGGGAGGCCCGGCCCGGGGTAGAGGAGCAGGTCGAACCCCCCCCTCAGCAAGCGCCAGAAGATGGTCAGCGAGCCGCGCCTCCGGGGGATTGGCCACGCGCGCACGTGTGGGAGCTCGAGGATGCTCGCGGGCCCCGTCCCATCCGACAGGAGGGTCACCTGGAAGCGTGCGGGGTCGAGGCGCGCCGCGATCTCGCGGGCGTTCACCTGCTGCGCGTTCGTGTAGCGGTCTTCCGCCAGGGTCAGCGACACGAGATGGAGTCTGACGGCGGAGGACGTCACGGGGCGTCATCGAGCTGGAGCGCCGGAGACGCACCCCGACGCAGAGGCGGATCCCGGAGCTGTGGTACACATCTCCGCATACGCGCAGC